>DAIEHO010000232.1 GCA_027353565.1 Propionibacteriaceae bacterium | reverse complement strand
TGCGCATCGCGGCTAGGACCAGCCCCTCGGCGAGCCCGATGAACGGGATGACGGGCCCTTGAGCCTGCTGTCGGCGCAGCTCCGTCACGACGGGTGCACCAACGACGTCGGCTTGGCCATCGACGTGGCGGCGGTAGCCATGAGTCCACGACCGCAGGGTCGAGACAGGGACATCAAGATAACGAGCCGCCTCAGCGATCGTGTAGATCGGCACGTCGAAGCGATCCGGTGCAGGCGAACGGCGAGCCAGAGCTACGGCCATCGGGCACTCCTCTCGCTCAACCAGACCTTCCCCGAGTACATCGTCGCGCATGCCGACGACAGACGCGGTCAGACGCGTCCTCAGCGGCCCCTCGGCGCTCGAGTCGTCGGCCTTCCGATCAAGCCAGACTTGTCACAGATTTGTCACAGCACTCCGCGAAACGGGCCACCATCGTCTGTCACCCTTCGGACAAAACCGCAGGTCAGAGGGCATATGCCGGATCTCGACAACCCCCCACGGACCCCCTGAGGCGCCTGAAAATCGGAAGGTCGGCGGTTCGACCCCGCCCCTGGCCACCAGCACGTCGCCGCACCGGCGGACCGGCCGGGAAGCAATGGCCTACCCGCCGAGCACCGCGAGGCCGGCCTCGGCGACCGTCATGTCCTGGGTGTAGTGGCCGCCGCTGACGCCGATCGCTCCGACGATGACGTCACCGACCTTGATGGGGAACCCGCCGCCGAAGACGACCAGCCGGTCGATGCCTGCCGTCGCACCGAGCGCGAGCGGGGCGTCGTCCTTGATGAAGTCGTACCAGCCATCGGTCGACAGCCCGAACCCGGCGGCGGTGTACGCCTTGTCCTGGGCGATCTGCACCGACAGCAGCGCGGCGCCGTCCATCCGGCTGAACGCCTTGAGGACGCCGCTCTCGTCGACCACGGCGATGTTCATCGGGACGCCGAGCTCGCTCGCCTTGGCCTCCGCCGCGGCGATCATGCGGTGCGCAAGCTCCGTGCTGATGCTGGCCTTGCTGAACGTGTCCCCCATGGCTCCTCCTCGACTGGACCGACTATGAGAACCGCTGTTCGAGATCGCGCACCTCGGGCATGCCCATGAACTCGACGAACTCCGGAAGCGTCGGCAGCCCGGCCAGCAGTCCCGCGGGCGTGCCGTCCCGGCGCAGCGCGTCCAGGAACGACCGTACGGCGGTGGCGGCCGACAGCAGCGCACCGATCGGGAAGATCACCAGCCGGTACCCGAGCTCGCCGAGCCGCTCCAGCGACACCGGTGGGGTGCGTCCGCCCTCGGCCCAGTTGAACAGCAGCGGCACGCCCGCGAACTCCGCGGCCACCCGCTCGACCTCGCCCTCGGTCTCGGGAGCCTCCACGAACAGGACGTCGGCGCCGGCGTCGAGGTACGCGGCGGCTCGTCGCAGCGCGCCGTCCAGGCCCTCCACCGCCCGCGCGTCGGTCCGCGCGATGATCACGAAGTCGGCGTCGGTCCGCGCCGAGACGGCGGCTCGGACCTTCGCGACCATCTCGTCCTGGGGGACCAGCACCTTGCCGCTGAGGTGACCGCACCGCTTCGGCATCGCCTGGTCCTCGAGGTGGATGCCGGCGACGCCGGCCCGCTCGAAGTCGAGCACCGT
>DAIEHO010000231.1 GCA_027353565.1 Propionibacteriaceae bacterium | reverse complement strand
ACCCTCCTGGATCGCCCGTAACCCTGACTTCGTGAGGGGTGGGAGCTCTGGTCTGCCGGCACCCGCCTGATAACCCAGGCTTCGGCACATCGGCGCGGATCTCGGCCCTGAGCCGAGCGTCGGCACCATAGCGCCACATCGTTCGCAAAGCCCGCACGACAAGCCAAGATTGAAGTCTTCCAACCTGAGGCCGGCTGAAGGCCCGGGATCCCTATCCTCGAGGACGTGAGCAGGTCAGCAGGAGTGAACTCGATCGGGGCGGTCGCGGACCGTACCGGGCTTCCGGTCGAAACGATCCGGTTCTACGAGACGTCGGGGCTGCTGGCCCCCCAGCGCGATCGCAGCGGCCATCGCCGCTACGCCGAGGCTGACATCAGCGAGCTCGAGGTCATCCAGGCGCTGCGCCAGGCGGGCATGTCGCTGAAGGACATCCGCGACCACCTGCATCCCGCCGACGGCCAGGCTCCCACGCGCCGTCCGGTCGCAGAGGCGCTGCTGCGGATCCTCGACGACCGCGGCGCCGACCTGAACCGCGCCCGTACGCTCGTCACTCGTTGGGCGACCGACCGGGCCTGAGGCCTCTCAGAGCTCGAGCTTGGGGTTCGCCAGGACGGCGACCGACCAGCCGGCCACCCTGTACGACCCGTCCACCAGCGGCCCCGTACGCCCCGCCCAGTGGTTGAAGTGGTCCTCGTGCGCCGCTGACGTGTCGATGATGAGCCGCCACGGACGCCCGGCGTCGACCGGCGGCAGCGTGTACGCGACCTCGCTGTCGTCCATGTTGACCAGCACCAGCAGGTCACCGGCCTCACCGACCTCGCTGCAGTCGATAAGCACGCTCAGGCTGCGATCGGCGTAGCCCGGCTGATGGTCGTAGGAGACACCACAGAACATGTACGTGACGTCGTCGCCCGAGTCGAGCCGCGAGTCCGCGTACGTCCGCTGCCGCAGCCCCGGGTGGCGCTGACGCAGCCAGGCGACGTACGAGGTGAACAGCAGCAGCGGGTTCATGTTCTCGGGCGTGACGGCCACGCCGAGGTTGTCGTGGCTCCTGATCTCCAGGTGGTCGGGGTCGACGGGCACCTGCTGCGGCGCGTTCGTGCCGACCGCCGCCCAGTTGTTCCACAGCCCGATCGTGTCGAGGCACCAGGGGTTGTTGTTCCCGTTCTGGGTGCGCCCGTACTCGTCGCCGGAGGCGAACATCGGGACGCCTCGCGACAGGAACAGGAGCGTCATGAAGTTACGGATCCGCTGCCTCCGGAACGCGTGGTCGCCTCCGGAGTCCCAGCTCAGGTTGGAGTCCGTGCCGCCGTCGGAGGGGCCGAACGGGTACGGCTGGTTGTTGAGCTTGGTGTTGTAGCTCACGAGGTCGGCCATCGTGAAGCCGTCGTGGGCGGTGACGAAGTCGACCGAGTGCTGCGGGCCGACCTGGTCGGTGAAGTGCGCGTAGTCGCCGTTGAACTGGTCGCTGAACGCCTGCGTGTTCGCGTCGCCCTTGCAGAACGCTCGCATGGTGTCGCGGTACCGGCCGTTCCACTCGCCCCACCCGCTGGGGAAGTTGCCGACCTCGTAGCCCCACAGGTCCCACGCCTCGGCGATGACCTCGATCTGACGGTCGACGGCGAAGTCACGGATCGCACCGAGGAGCGGGTGCGACGCGAAGAACTGCCGCTGCTTGCTCCAGTTGTCCCGCTCGAACGCGTTCGGTGTACGACCCAGCACCGGCGCCAGGTCGAACCGGAACCCGTCGACGCCCATGACGTCACACCAGTATGCGAGCGAGTCGAGCACCAGCCGCTGCGCCACGTCGGACGAG
>DAIEHO010000054.1 GCA_027353565.1 Propionibacteriaceae bacterium | reverse complement strand
CCTGTCAGGACTCGGGCTCGTCGTCGGGCCGGCCGCGGTGGCCGACTCGGTGATGACGGCGACGACCGCTGTCAACGTCCGCGCAGGTGCGAGTACGAGCACCAGCGTCGTGGGTCTCCTCCAGGCCGGGAACAGCGTGACTGCGCTCGGCCCCGCGACGGACGGCTGGACCAAGGTCAGCTACAACGGTCGCACCGCGTATGTGTTCGCCGCCTACCTCAAGTCTGCCGGGACCACCACGGCCGCCGCGGCGACCACGGGCACCAGTGTCAGGGCGACGACCATCGAGTCCGTGAACGTCCGGACCGGGCCGGCCCTCACGGCCGCCGTGGTGACGGTCCTGCCCAAGGGGCAGTCGATCACCGTCACCGGCGTCACCCAGACCGGCTACACCCAGCTCACCGACGGCAACTGGGTCTCCAGCGCCTGGATCACCGTCACGGCCGGAGCCCTGCCGACGTCGATCGCCACCCCGACGACGGCGCCCACCACGGCCGAGCCGAGCGAGACGCCCACCACCACCCCGACGACCACCCCGCCCGCTCCCGTCGTACCGGCCCCGCCGGTCGTGCTTCCCGCGGTCACCGGGCAGGTCCGCGCGACGGCAGCACTCATGATCCGTACGACGTCGGGCTCAGACTTCACGAACCTCGGCGACGTGCCCGCCGGGACCATCCTCAATGTCACCGGGGTCGTGACGAACGGTGTCGCACAGATCGTCTACGACGGTGCTGTCCGCTGGGTGAACGCGAGCTACATCGCACCCGTCACCCCGGCAGGTCCGGTCTCCAACGCCGCACAGGTGGCTCTCGCGTTCGCGATGGCACAGGTCGGGAAGGCGTACGTGTGGGGCGGGAACGGCCCGAACGCGTACGACTGCTCCGGACTGACCACGGCCGCGTACAAAGCGGCGGGCATCACGATCCCGCGCACGTCGTACGCCCAGTGGACCATCGGCACTCCCGTGACGCTCGCCGACCTCCGGCCGGGCGACCTCGTGTTCTACTACTCGGGCATCAGCCACGTCGGCATGTACATCGGCAACGGACGCATCGTGAACGCGGAGAACCCCTCCGTCGGCGTCGTCACGACCGGCGTGACGTCCATGCCCTTCCAGGGCGGCCGCCGGGTGGTCTGAGCCGGCGCCGGTCACCCCGGCCCGGACGGACCGAGGGTCAGCCCCAGCCCCACGCGTGCAGCCGCTCGTCGCTGATGCCGAAGTGGTGCGCGATCTCGTGTGCCACGGTGACGGCGACCTCGTCGACCGCCTGCTCGTACGTGTCGCACATCTCGAGCGTCGGCCTCCGGTAGATGTAGATCCGGTCGGGCAGCACACCGGAGTAGTGCGAGTCCCGCTCGGTCAGAGGGATGCCCACGTACAGGCCGAGCAGCACGGGCCCGTCCGCCGGAGGGTCGTCCTCGATGAGAAGGACGGCGTTGTCGACCATGGCCAGCAGGTTCTCTGGGACGCGCGCGATCGCCTGGTCGACCAGGGAGTCGAAGGCGGACGCGTCCATCTGGAGTGGCACGCCGCCAGGATAACCGGGACACGTCGCGGGCCGGCACGCCCCGAGTCGCCCCCAGACAGCGCCTGTCCTAGACTGAGCCCGGCTCACGCCAGGTCCCCATCGTCTAGCGGCCTAGGACACCGCCCTTTCAAGGCGGTTGCGCCGGTTCGAATCCGGTTGGGGATGCGAAGCTCTCAAGTGGCGGCGGTCGCCGTCCGTTGGCTATAGTTCACGAGGCCCGCTTGCCGGGTTGGCCTGTCAAGGCCCCGTAGCGCAGTTGGTTAGCGCGCCGCCCTGTCACGGCGGAGGTCGCGGGTTCGAGTCCCGTCGGGGTCGCGTTTGTCCGGGGTACGTCGTCGAGACGTACCCCTTCGGCCAGGTAGCTCAGCTGGTAGCAGCGTTCGCCTGAAAAGTGAAAGGTCGCCGGTTCGATCCCGGCCCTGGCCACCACACCCCGCTCCGGCGGGGTTTTTCGCTGTCCGGGAGCGTGCGTGCCTCTGGCAGGCTGAGACCATGCCAGATCGGTTCACGAAGCGTACGGCTCCGGGCGCGGCGCTCTACGAGGCGGCTGGGCTCCGGTGGCTGTCCGCGGCACCGGACGGCGCGACGGTCGTCGGCGTCCTCGCCGCGAGCGAGCGCGAGATCGTGCTGCCGCGCCTGGTGCCGGGCCGTCCCACGGCAGAGGCTGCCGCGGAGTTCGGACGAGGGCTCGCGCGGACGCACGATGCGGGCGCCTCCGCCTTCGGGGCTCCGCCCGAGGGCTGGGACGGGGGCGGGTGGATCGGCCCGGAGCCGCTGATGCTCACGCCCACCGCCTGCTGGGGCACGTTCTATGCCGAGCAGCGCTGCCGCCCCTTCGCGCACACCGCGTACGCCGCCGGCGGCCTCGACCGCGACGGGCTCGCGGTGGTGGAGAGGGCCTGCCAGAGGATCACCGAGGGGATGTACGACGACGACGCCCCGCCGGCCCGCATCCACGGGGACCTGTGGTCCGGGAACGTCTTCGTCGCCGACAGCGGCTTCGTCCTCATCGATCCTGCCGCCCATGGCGGCCACCGCCTCACAGACCTGGCGATGCTCGCACTGTTCGGCGCTCCCTACCTTGAGGTCATCCACGCCGCGTACGCGTCGGCGTCGCCCTGGCTGCCTGACGGCTGGCGCGACCTCGTCGCGCTCCACCAGCTCCACCCGCTCCTGGTCCACGCGGCGATCTTCGGAGGTCCGTACGGCGCGCAGGCGGTCCGGGTGGCCCGCACCGTGCTGTGAACGCGGGCATCCCCCTGCGCGAGGGGGGGTCAGTGGAGGTAGGCGGAGTCCCAGCGGCGGATCTCGTCGGCGAAGCGGTCCCGTACAGGGCGTGCGGACAGGACGATGTCGTGGATGGCACCCTCGAGCCGTACGAGCGTCACGTGGCGGCCCAGGCGGTGCGCCTTCGCGGCGAGGCGGGACACGTTGAGCACGGTGTCCACTTCGAGGAGGTCGTCGGACCAGCGGCGGCGGAAGTCGCTCCTGGTCGAGGTCGCCATGAGGATCGGGCAGTCGATGTCCAGACCCGCGGAGACCCTGTCGTGGCCGGCCATCACGGCGGTGAGCCACGCCGACCGCATGGGCTGCGACGGGGTGCGCTTGAGCTCCGGGTCGTACGTCCAGGCGCCGTCGCGCACCGACTCGAGCGTGCGCCCGT
>DAIEHO010000039.1 GCA_027353565.1 Propionibacteriaceae bacterium | reverse complement strand
CGCCTCGTCCGGGTCGTCGTCGGCCACGAGCGGCGTGTCGTACGCCTCGTCCACACCGAAGGCCAGCGCCTCGGGGGAACCGGGGTGGAGGAAGAGCTTCGCGAGGATGCCCTTCGCGGTGCTGACGACGTCGTTGAGCGGGCGTCCGATCACCACGAGGACGCCGAAGACCGTGAGCAGGAACAGCAGCGGTGCCGCGACCCACCTGGTGAGCAGATCGGCGAGGAAGGAGCTGGAGAGGAACCCCACGATGCCGCCCGCATGACGGACGGCCTGCATGTCCGCCGGGCGCGGCAGCCCGTGGGCGATGTGCACGATCCCCAGCGCGCCCAGGACGATGGCCGACCAGCCCACGAACTGGCGCCCCCACGGGCCGTTGCGGTCGGGGTGCCGGAGCGTCCGCCAGGCCATGACCGCGAGCAGGACGGGCGTCGCGTACGCGGCGACGCCCACGGCGGACTCGATGCCCTGACGCAGGGCGTTGCCGAAGGTACCGGGGATCTGGAACCAGAATGTCGCCCCGACGACGATCCCGAGCGCGACGAGGAGCAGACCGACCCCGTCACGGCGCAGACCCGGCTCGAGGTCACGGGCACCGCTGCCGAGACCGCGAGCGAGACTGCCGAGGCCGCGCGCCAGGCCACGCCAGATGGCCGCGAGACCCCGTCCGAGCATCGGAAGAGCGCCGGGTCGTTGCTGCTTGCGAGCGCGCGGACGCGACGTGGAGGTGGTGGTCTTTCTGCCGCTGGGCCTCGTTCCCGATCCGGCTCGAGGAGACGCCGTGGTGCGGGACCGAGGCGGGGAAGGTGCCCGGGTCGCCATGGAACATGAATCTACGCGACCCGGGAAGCAAACCCGCGGACATCCGGCACGCCGACCGGCGCGTCGGGTGCAGTCGCGGGGCCCTCCGCTGCTCAGTGCCGGAAGTGGTCCCATCCGGGCGACGCGTCGTAGGTCTGACCGTCGACGAGCACCGCTGGCTCGCCGTCGGTCACGACACCGACGACCCGCCACTCGGGGGGCACGTTGCCGAGCGGGAACGCCGCGGCGAGTGCGTGGTCCTCGCCACCCGTGAGGACGAATCGCAACGGGTCGACACCGGTCGCCGCGGCGACGGCATGGAGCGGGTCGGGGATGTCGAAGCGTCCCGTGTCGAGGTCGATGCAGACCTGGGACGCGTCGGCGATGTGACCGAGGTCGGCCACGAGACCGTCGCTCACGTCGATCATGGCGGTCGCCCCGGCGAGACGGGCCTCAGCGCCGGCGCCGTACGGGACCTGTGGCAGCTGGTACGCTTCGACAAGCGCTCTCGGCGACCGGAAGCCTCGGCTGAGAACAGCCAAGCCGGCTCCGGACCAGCCGAGCCGTCCCCGGAAGGCGATCACGTCGCCGGGCCGCGCACCGGAGCGCAGCACGGGGACCGCGCCGCGGGTCTCCCCCATGACCGTCACCGAGATCACGACGTCACGGCCTCGCGTCAGGTCGCCGCCGACGAGGGCGGCACCCGCGGCTTCGCACTCCGCACGGATGCCCCTGGCGAGGTCGTCGACCCACGTGACGGGGATGTCCGCCGGAATCGTCAGCCCTACGAGGACGGCTGCCTGGTACGCGCCCATCGCCTCGATGTCCGCCGCCGCCACCGCCACGGCCCGACGTCCCAGCATCTCCGCCGGAACCCAGTCGCGGCGGAAGTGCACGCCCTCGACCATCACGTCGACGCTCGTGACCGATGACCCGTTGACGAGGAACACCGCCGCGTCGTCCCCGGGACCGACGCTCACCGCAGGTGCCACCGGGAGCCCCGCGGTGATCCGAGAGATGATGCCGAACTCTCCGAGCGAACCGACCGTGTTGGCTTCCATGCGCTCACCGTACCGCCCTGCCAGTCGCACTTCTGCGCGGTGTTTCACCCCCGGTGCACACCGGAAGATCCCCTGTGCCACGATGGCTCTCAGACCCGGATGGGCGCGTCGACGGGGACGCGGCCGCAGTTCCGGGTCTCGTCCTAAGGAGGGGCAGCCCATGGCTGTGGCAGTCAAGTACGGATGGCTCACCGACGAGCCGATCATCACCCCTGACGGCTCACTGGTGACCACGGACGGCGGCGTGACGGTCGCGCGGCGCGTCCTGCAGATGTACCCGGATGCCGTCCTCCTCGGAAGCTTCACCGGCAAGGCGGACGGCTTCGACGTGGTCACGTATTCCGATCTGGACCCCGCGAGCCTCGTCATCAACCTCGATGTCATCGACTCCGTGGGCGTGTTCCAGCGGCTGCATCGCGGGGGCGCCGAGCCGAGGATCATGAACTTCCAGTGGATCAACCCCTCGACGTTCCACCACCCCGTGAACTTTGCGGCGATGGGCCTCAGCTACGCGATGTTCCCGACGTTCTGCGCCGGGGAGCGCACCGCTGTGGAGGTCCGCGAGGTCGCGCGCAAGTGGACGGTCCCGACGCTCGCCGAGCGCGTCCGCGTGGCCTGGGCCGATCTGGGCGTACGCGCTGAGATGGTCCGGCCCCGTCAGACGACCGACATCCCGGTCGTCCTGTACCCCGCGATCTCGACCGTGGCCCGCAAGCAGCCGCAGGCCTTCGTGGAGATCGTCGAGGCCGTCGCCAAGCAGACGCCGATCCGTGTCGAAGCCCGCCTCAACACGACCGCGCTCGCGAGCGAGACGGCGATGTACCTGTCACGTCAGAAGTGGGCGAAGGTACGGCCCCTGGCCAAGGGTCGCGAGGAGTACTGGGACGAGCTCTCCCGCACCACGGCGTACGTCGCGACAGCCACCGAGGAGGCGTACGGGCTCGAGTACGTCGAGGCTCTGATGGCCGGCGCCGTCGGCATCCTGCCGAACAAGCCGTGGGCTCAGCGCCTCGTGCCCGACGGCTACCCCTTCCTGTACGAGAGCAAGGCCCAGGCCGAGCAGATGCTGCTGCGAGCGGTCACCTCGCCGGACCAGTGCCGCGCCGAGGTCGACGCCGTGGCAGCCCGAGCGATCGGTGCCACCTCCAACGCGGGTGCGCTGCAGGCCTGGATCCAGGCCAACCACAACGTCGCGGACTTCGACGAGCAGTTCAAGGCTCAGGTCCGCGAGTGGTTCGGATAGACGCGCCCTGATACGACGAGGGGCCGGCGGATCTCCGCCGGCCCCTCGTCGTATCGCCAGTGGTCAGCGCAGGCCGAGCGGACGCGCGAGGGCGAGGTCGAGCAGGCGCGTCACCAGGTCCGTGTACGAGACGCCTGCCGCCTCCCAGAGCTTCGGGTACATCGAGGTCGCAGTGAAGCCGGGCATCGTGTTGAGCTCGTTCAGGATGACAGTTCCGTCCGAGAGCACGAACGTGTCGACGCGGGCCAGGCCTTCGACGCCGAGCGCCACGAACGCCCGTACGGCGAGGTCCCGTACGCTCTCGATGACCTCGCGCGGCAGGTCGGCCGGGATGACGAGGTCGACCGGCTGGTCGGGAAGGTACTTCGTGGCGAAGTCGTAGAACCGGCTCTCCGTGTGGACGTCGATCTCGCCGGGTAGCGACGCCACCGGCGGACCATCGCTCGAGCCGAGGACCGCGCACTCGACCTCGCGGGCGCCGAGGACTCCCTGCTCCACGATGATCTGCGGGTCGAAGTCGTGGGCCTCGGCGATGGCCGCCGGGAGGTCCCGCGCGGTCGTGACCCGCGTGATGCCCATCGACGATCCGCCACGTGCCGGCTTGACGAACCAGGGAGCGGCGAGATCTCCGATCCGCGCGAGGCATTCCTGCGGGTTCGTCGCCCACTGGGTCTTGGTCACGATGACGTACGGACCGGTGGGCAGGTCGTGGACCGCGAACTGCTGCTTCATCGCGCCCTTGTCCTGGCACAGGGCGCTGGACAGGACACCCGCACCGACGTAGCGGACCCCCATCATCTCGAACAGCCCCTGGATCGTGCCGTCCTCTCCGAACGGGCCGTGCAGCAACGCGAAGGCGACGTCGACGTGCGTGCGATCCGCGAGAGCGTCACCATCGACGCGAGCCACGTCCACGCCGTCAGGCGTACGGATCAGGACCGCATCCGGCAGCGAGGGGTCGACGGTCGGCAGGTGGTCGTCCACGATCGCGTACGACCGCACGGACGCCTCGTCGACGGCGACCCAGCGGCCGCCTTTGGCGATGCCGACGCAGGTCACGTCGAAGCGCTCCCGATCGAGGGCCCTCGTCACGGTTCCCGCAGTCAGGCAGGACACCTCGTGCTCGGAGGAGTCGCCGCCGAACACGAGCAGTACACGACTCCGCACGGTATGGCTCCCTTTCGTCTTGGCCCGGTGGCCCACACTAACGGTCCTCGACCGGCACGTGTGCCTTGAGGTCCGGGTCCCACCGCCGCGTCGGCACGGGCTCGTTGCGAAGGACCGCCACCTGGACGGTGATCGCTGTGATGATCCGGCGCGTCGCCTCCTCGATCACCTCCTTGGTCATCGGCTGCGACCGGAGGTCCTCGAACTCGATCGGGTCGCCTGCGATCGCGCGGAACACGTGGCCCCGGCCGAAGACGAAGGGGAAGCCGCGCTTGTGCGATGGCATGAAGTCCTGACTTCCCCACTGCCCGATGGGCACGACAGGGACGTTCGCCTCGATCGCCAGCCGGGCGGCGCCGGTCTTGCCCGCCATGGGCCAGCCGTCGGGGTCGCTGCCCTTGGTCCCCTCGGGGTAGATGGCCACGCACTTGCCCGCCGACAGCGCAGCCTTGGCTGCGGCGAGGGAGTCCTTGGCGCGTTCGGAGTGCCTGTCGACGGGGATCTGGCCGCACGACCGAGCAAGCCAGCCCAGGACGGGCGCCGTGAAGATCTGGACCTTGCCGAGGTAGCGCGCCCATCGTCCCGCTCCGTACACGAGGTACAGGCCCACCGCCACCGGGTCGAAGTCGGAGGTGTGGTTGATCACCACGAGGACGCCGCCCTCCTTGGGCACATTCTCCGTGTTCCTCCAGTCGCGTCGTCCCAGACATCGCACCACGAGGCCGAGGAACTGGGCGAGCCGCCGGTAGACGGTCTCTGTCGGCTCGTGGTTGACGTCGCGCAACCGCGGCCACGGGTCCCGCCGGCTCACCTCGGTCAACGCAGCATCACTCCTCGGCAGCCTGTGCGGAATCGTGGCGACACACTAGCGCCCGCCACGTCGACCATTCGGAGGACGCTGGCGTGCCGCACCGACCAGGCAGCACACTGGGACGCATGTCGAGCCCGGCCACCGTGACAGTCACGATCAGTGATGACGTTCCCTCGTCGGACGGCACGTGGCCCGCCGTGGACACCTGGGGTCGACGCGTGAGGGTCAGCCTCCGCGACCAGTCGGCGTCACCTCGTCCCGTGCACCGCGGCCAGGCCCTCCGGGGAGTGCTCATGGGCGATCACGTGGTTGACGCGCGGTGGTGACCATCACCGACACACTGGTGGGTCACTTCTCCGGCGGAGTCAGCCTCGACTCGAACCGGGTGCCGATGCGGAACCGGACGTAGTCCTTCTCGTCGGCGTCCTTCCGGGCGCCCGTCTTCGGGTTTCGCACGGTACGAGCCTCCCGGTGCAGCTTCTCGAAGATGCCGAACCCGGATATGGCCACGCGGCCCGTCCGAGCCGTCTCGGCAGCGATGCTGTCCGTGACAGCCTTGAGTGCCCTCTCGGCCTCAGCCTTGTTGCCGAAGTAGTAGCGCTCGGCAATCGAGGCGATCAACTCGCCCTTGTTCATCTCAGCCCCCTCCCCCGCAGGCGCCGTTCCTGTGCGGGACTCATTGGTGCGATCCTAGTCCTGACTAGGCACTCTACGAGAAGTCGACTCGAAAAGCGCCCCCGGGCAGGGCGCGGATCTGAAACTGAGGGAGGGTCTTCTCAGCCGGCGGTGCGCGCCGGTAGGGTG
>DAIEHO010000032.1 GCA_027353565.1 Propionibacteriaceae bacterium | reverse complement strand
CCTGTCCATCACGTCGCTCGGTCGGAGCATCACCTCTTTGGGAAGCCACCGGACGAAACGCCAGCCGTCGTCCCGCAGGTCCTGCTCGCGCTCCTTCTCTGCCGTGTACGCCTTCGGGTCGGTGTACTTCAGCTCGCCGTCGCATTCACCGATCAGGCGGGACTCCTCCCAGACGAAGTCAGGGAAGTAGGTCCTGCCGGCCGCGCGGATCTCTGCCTGGCATGCCGGTGTCGGGATGCCGGCCAGGTGCATGTGGCCGGCCGACAGCGACTCGGCCGCTGACTCCCGGCGTGGATCCATGAGAGCGATCGCGGATCGGAGCCGGGCCGTACATGTCGTCTCGGCCGCCTCGTACAGGAGGGCGCGGGCGGCCTCCGCCAGCTTCTGGTTGGCGTAGTCGCGCCGGCGTACCTGCGTCACGAACGACGCGACGACCAACCTCGCTGCGCCGTCCAGGATGACCAGCGCCTGGGGGAGGGCGAGATCGGCAGCCAGGTCCACCGCCGTACGGGCAGGGCTGGTCACGAGGTAGCCATGGATGTCGCGCGCGATGTGGCCGGCGGGAGTCGGGCCCACATGGTGTACGGATGCTCCCGACTTCGACGAGTGGTCGGGCGCCAGAGTGATCGACACGGGCAGGTCCTCCCAGCGCGTGAACCCGGGGTTCGGGATGCCCAGGAGGGCGGCCGCGGACTGGTGGCTGATGAGGGCGGACGGGTTGGCCGCCTGCTCTGCACGAGAACGTACGACGAACTGTGCTGCAGGCTCTGCCGGCCACGCGTCGGCGCGAACGAACACGCCGTGACGCACAGCGACCAGCTCGCCGGAGCTCAGGCGGGTACGGATCATGTGGTCGGTCAGACCGAGCGACAACAGGTCAGCTCGCGTCGTGGGCCGGTCGGGCAGAGCCCAGGGGTGGGCGGTTCTCATCCCTTGAGGGTCGCCCCGCGCCGACCCCGAGCACAAGCAGATCCTGCCTCGCCTGTGGACAACTCTGCAGCACCGGATGCTCGGCAACCCAGCGCGGCATGGACCGTGATGCGCGTACGGGTCAGCCCTGAGCGCTGCGCGGTGCCGTACTGGCCCTGACGACCAGGCTGGCAGGAAAGCGGATGTGCTCCTCGTTGGCGTCCCCGCCGAGCAGGGCGAGGAGCAGCCGTACGGCTTCTGCGCCCATCTGCTGCAGCGGTTGAGCCAGGGTCGTGAGCGGAGGCACGGCGTTCGCGGCCTCGGGCACGTTGTCGAACCCCACGACCGAGAGGTCGTCGGGCACCCGCAGCCCCAGCTCGACGGCAACCTCCATGACACGGATCGCCGAGAGGTCGTTGGCGGCGAAGATGGCGGTCGGGCGGTCGGGCAGCGAAAGCAGCTCCCGGGCGGCATCGGTGGTCTCCGATGCCCGGTAGCCACCGACACGTACGAGCCCGGCGTCGTACTCGATTCCCGCAGCCGCGAGGGCCTCGAGGTAGCCCTGTTCGCGCTGGCGGGCGGACACGAGGTCGGCGCGGCCCCGTACATGCCCGATCCGGCGATGTCCGAGGTCGATCAGGTGCTGGGTCGCCGCCCGTGCGCCACCCACGTTGTCAGCCTCGATCGTGCTCGGCCCCGCGCTCCCGGTGTGGGGGTCGATCGCCACGACCGGGATCGTCGCGTTCGTGATCGTCGCGGTCGGAGCAACGATGACGGCACCGTCGATCAGCGTGCCGGCCAAGCGCGACAAGGACCGTCTCTCCCACCCGATGTGGTTGTGCTCGAGGTTGCCGGAGTACGCGAGCAGCTCGTACCCGGTGCCCTCCGCGGCCGCGGAGATGCCCTTGAGCAGCTCCGTCGAGAAGGGCTCGAACTCCGGGACGAGGATGCCGAGGACGTTGGTGTTGGTCCGTCGGAGGCTGCTCGCCACGAGGGAAGACTCGTAGCCGAGCTCGACCACCACGTCCATCACCTTGTCGTACGTCTCGGACGAGACCCCGTAACGGTCGTTGATCACCTTCGAGACGGTGGAGACGGACACGTCGGCGGCGAGGGCGACGTCGACGATCGTGACCCGGGACGCGGTCGCCCGCGGGGTGGACCGACGCGGCCGGTCAGCACTCGTAGTCACCTCTGCAGGCTAGCCCATATCGAGGCGCCGACACTTCGTATGGAAAACGTTATCGATAACGTTTGACACCCACCTGGCGAGATGCCAGGATCCAATCGGCAGGGAACCCTGCCAACGGTCAATGAGGACTGAGAGGCCTGTCCTATGCAGCGAAAAGTCAAGGGCTCCGCACTGGTCGCACTGGGCGCAAGTGTTGCGCTCGTGCTCACCGGATGCTCGGGAGCGCCGGCCGCGCCAGCCACGTCGAGTGGCCCCGTGACAATGACGTTCTGGCACAACTCGACCACCGGTGACGGCTTGAAGTACTGGCAGGACACCGTGGCAGCGTTCGAGAAGGCAAACCCGAATGTCACCATCACCATCCAGGCCATCCAGAACGAAGACATGGATGGCAAGCTCCAGACCGCGTTGAACTCGGGCGACGGTCCCACGATCTTCATGGCCCGCGGTGGCGGCAAGCTCGCCGATGTCGTGGCGGCCGACAAGGTGATGGACATCACCAACCAGATCAGCCCCGACGTGAAGACGTCCTACGGCGACGCCATCTTCAGCGCGTTCACGATCGACGGCAAGATCTACGGCATGCCCACCTCGGTGCTTCCGGGCGGCATCTACTACAGCAAGGACCTCTTCAAGCAGGCCGGGATCACATCGGCTCCGACCACCTTCGATGAGCTCAACGCGGCCGTCACCAAGCTCAAGGCTGCCGGCATCACCCCCATCGCTCTCGGTGGCAAGGACGCCTGGCCCGCCGCTCACTGGTACTACTTCATGGCCCTGCGGGACTGCTCCAAGGACGCCATGAACACCGCAGCCGCGAAGAAGGACTTCTCGGATCCTTGTTGG
>DAIEHO010000228.1 GCA_027353565.1 Propionibacteriaceae bacterium | reverse complement strand
TGCGCATCGGGCAGCTCGTCCCAGGTGAGCGGCGCTGACACGCGTGCCTCGGGTGTGGGACGGATCGAGTATGCGGACGCCATGAGCCGGTCGCGAGCCATCTGGTTGACGTCGACGAAGATCCTGCGGCCGCGCTCCTCCTTCCACCACGCGGTGGTGACACGCTCGGGCATGCGCCGCTCGAGCTCGCGGCCGACGGCGATCGCGGCGTGCCGCGCGTCGATGAAGTCCGCTGCCTCGATCCGGGCGAACACGTGCAGCCCTCGCCCGCCGGAGGTCTTCGCGAACCCGGTGAGCCCGGCGTCGAGGAGGACCTCCCGAAGGCCCAGCGCTGCCTCCCGGGCCTCGTCGAACGTCGTGCCGGGCTGAGGGTCGAGGTCGATCCTCAGCTGGTCGACGTCATCGGTACGGGGATGCCGTACGGGCCAGGGATGGAAACGGATCGTGCCGAGGTTGACCATCCACACGATTGTCGCGAGATCGGCCGGGGCGACCTCGACCGCCCGGCGCCCCGACGGGAACGTCACCGTGGTCGTCTGGACCCAGTCCGGAATACCGCGGGCCGGTGCGTGCTTCTGGTAGAAGGCGCTGCCACCAGGGTTGTCAGGACCACGCAGCGACGCGTCGGGGGTGACCCCTTCGGGCCAGCGTTCCATGGTGACCGGGCGATCGTGCAGGGCTGCCAGGATGCCTGGCCCGACGGCGAGGACGTACGAGACGATGTCGAGCTTGGTGAGGCCGAGGTCGGGGAAGTAGACCTTGGTCGGGCTCGAGATCCTGACCTCACGGCCGCCCGCGTCGACCGTCGTCGCATCCTGCGCCATGGTGTCCAGCCTAGAGTCATGTTTCAGAAGGGAGATCAGCGTGACCCAGCAGCTGAAGGTCGTCAAGAGTGAGGCGGAGTGGCGTGGCCTGCTCGGAGACCTCGAGTACCACGTACTGCGCCAGGCGGGGACGGAACGTCCTTTCACCGGCGAGTACACCGACACGAAGGCGGAGGGCGTGTACGAGTGCCGCGCCTGCGGTGCGGAGCTGTTCCGCTCCGACGAGAAGTTCGAGTCGCACTGCGGGTGGCCGTCCTTCTTCGCGCCGCTGGCGGGAGACCGGGTCGTCTACGTCGAGGACACCTCTCTGGGACAGGCGCGGGTCGAAGTGAGATGTGCGTCCTGCGGGTCCCATCTCGGGCACGTGTTCCACGGCGAGGGGTACGACACTCCCACCGACGACCGCTTCTGCATCAACTCGGTCTGCCTGGTGCTCAAGCCCGTGCAATGACGAGGGGCCCCTCGGCGCGTCAAGCCTGCGGCGAGGCTCGACGCCACCTAGATTGGCACCGTGACAGCGCGTAGCCACCCGACGTACCCCCCGGCTTTCGCGCGCGCCCTCCGTCAGCTAAGAGCCGTGCCGTGGCGCTCCGAGGTGTCGATCGAGGAGATACCCTCACCGCAGCGGATCGCACCGTTCTCCGTGGCCGTGAGCGCGGACGTCGTCGTCCTCGACGAGGAACGGGGTTCGGGCCGGCTCGTCCTGCTGCACGACCCGGCGGGGAACGAGGCCTGGGACGGCACGTTCCGGTGCGTCACGTACAGCAAGGCGGACGTCGAACCGGAGATGGTACGAGACCCGCTGCTCGCCGACGTCGGGTGGAGCTGGCTGATGGAGGCGCTCGAGACCCAGGGCGCGACGTACCGGGAGCCGAGCGGAACGGTGTCCGCTGTCATCAGCACCCCGTTCGGCGAGCTGGCCGCCGACCCCGGCAGTGCAGAGGTCGAGATCCGGGCGTCATGGACGCCTGAGCTGTCCGCCGACCTGTCCCTCGCCGCTCACGTGGCCGCCTGGCAGGAAGTCCTCTGCACGCTTGCCGGGCTGCCGCCCGTGCCCCCCGGCGTCGTCCCGCTCGCCACACGCCGCGGGCGCCGATGACCGACGACGTCGGGACCACCCCGGAGGTCCCCATCCTTCAGGCACCTCGTGACGGCGTCCCGGACATCATCGACACGCCCGACGGCCTGGCCCGGCTCGCGACGTCGATGGGCGCCGGTACAGGTCCTGTCGCGGTCGACACAGAGCGCGCGCAGGGCTACCGGTACAGCGGGCGCGCCTACCTGCTGCAGTTCCGCCGCGAAGGCGCTGGGACCGCGCTCCTCGACCCGGTCCCTGTCCTTCCCGAGCCCGGGCTCTCGGCACTTCAGGCCGCCCTCGACGACGCGGAGTGGATCATCCATGCGGCCACCCAGGACCTGCCGTGCCTCGTCGACGCCGGGCTGCTCCCCCGCCGCCTGTTCGACACCGAGCTCGCGGCGCGACTGCTGGGCTACCCGCGGGTTGCTCTGGGAACGCTCGCCGAACAGCTCCTCGGCGTACGTCTCCTCAAGGAGCACAGCGCGGCCGACTGGTCCGTACGACCGCTGCCCGCGGACTGGCTGACCTACGCCGCCTTGGACGTCGAGCTGCTCATGGAGCTCCGCGACATCCTGTCCGACCAGCTGGTCGCGGCCGGCAAGGACGAGTGGGCGCGACAGGAGTTCGCCTACCTGCTGGACCAGGCCTCGGTGCCCGTCACACCCCGCGTCGACCCGTGGCGCAGGACCTCCGGCATCCACGGTGTACGCAGCACGAGGGCGTTGGCGGTCGTCCGCGAGCTCTGGACGGCGCGGGACGAGCTCGCTCGGTCCCTGGACAAGGCACCCGGCCGGATCCTCGGCGACGAGGCCATCGCTGCTGTGGCCACGGGCATCAGAGAGGGCTCGCCCGTACCCGACGCGAGGACGCTGCAAGCCATCCCCCGCTTCAACCGGCGAGAGGCCAAGCGCTACCGGCAGACATGGCTCGACGCCATCCAGCGGGCGATGCAGCTGCCGACCGGGGAGCTGCCGCCCATGTACCTGCCGTCCGAGGGCCCGCCGCCACCTCGTACGTGGCCGTCCCGCGACCCGCTGGCCGCGAAGCGGTGGGAGGCTGTACGTCCGGTGCTCACAGACCTCGCAGAGACACTGGCGATCCCCATCGAGAACCTGATCCCCCCCGACCCGCTCCGCCGGATGCTGTGGACGCCGACGGGCATCGACGAGGCGTCGGTGCGTGCTCAGCTGGCGGAGCTCGGCGTCCGGGCCTGGCAGGTCGACGTCGTGGCACCTCAGATCGCGGCGTCGCTCGCGGAGCTCTGAGCTCCTGCGGCCGACGAGGCCTTCTCAGCCCTCGGCTGCTGGTGGCAGTCCCAGGGTGGTCGGCGCGGATGTCGGGGCGTTCTCGAGATCACGCGACAGCAGCGACTCGATGGTGGCCAGCGCCACCGCCTGCGCGGTGAGCCCGGCGGCCTCGAGCACCTGGTCGCGACTGCCTTGTGGGAGGAACTCATGGGCGATGCCGAACTGCCGCACGACGACGGGACGATCCGACTCGGCGACCGCGGCCGACAGCTGCGCGCCCACGCCTCCGCCGACGACGGCGTCCTCCACCGTGACGACCAGCTCGTGCTCCGACGCCAACGCGACCAGCGCGGGGTCGACAGGTAGGGCCCACACGGGGTCGACGACCGTGGCGGCGATCCCCTGCTGGCTCAGCCGGTGCCCCACCTCGAGCGCCATGCCCACGAGCTGCCCGTAGCCGACGACGAGCACCCTGGGATCCGGCTCTGCCGCGAGGACGTCGACGCCTCCGACCGTACGGATCGCGGCGATGTCGTCGGGCACGTGCTCCTTCGAGTAGCGGATGACGGTCGGCGCGTCCTCGACGCCCACAGCCTCGCCGAGCACGGCGCGCAGCCGGGTCGCGTCGCGGGGCTCAGCCAGCCGCAGTCCCGGGACGAGGGCGGCGATCGTGTGGTCCCAGACGCCGTGGTGGCTGGGACCGTCGGGCCCGGTGACCCCTCCGCGGTCGAGGACGACCGTGACCCCTAGACGGTGCAGTGCCACGTCCATGAGGAGCTGGTCGAAAGCCCTGTTGAGGAACGTCGAGTACAGCGCCACAACGGGGTGCATGCCTGCCATCGCCAGTCCCGCCGCGGACGTCACCGCATGCTGCTCCGCGATCCCGACGTCGAACGTACGGGACGGGAAGGCGGCCTGGAACGCGCCGAGCCCGGTTGGGTGGAGCATCGCCGCGGTGATCGCGACGATGCGGTCGTTCGCCGATCCGAGTCGTACGATCTCGTCGCTGAACACGTTCGTCCAGGACAGCGCGGTCGGGGCGCTCAACGGCTCCCCCGTACGCTCGTCGATCTTCCCGACGCTGTGGAACCTGTCCTCGTCGTGGTCCTCCGCCGCCTTGAAGCCACGGCCCTTGACCGTGATGCAGTGGACGATCACGGGTCCGCCGAAACGCTTGGCACGCGTGAGCGCCACCTCGAGGGCGGCGATGTCGTGGCCGTCGATCGGGCCCAGGTACTTCATGCCCAGGTCCGAGAACAGCCCCTGGGGCGCGAGGACGTCCTTGAGGCCGCTCTTGAGACCGTGAAGGAGGTCGTACGCGGGCCGGCCAACGATCGGCGTGTTGGACACCGTGGTCTTGATCATCTGCAGCATCGTCTCGTAGCGCTTGTCTGTGCGCATCGCCGACAGCTGGTTGGCGATCCCACCGACGGTCGGCGTGTACGAGCGTCCGTTGTCGTTCACGACGACGACGAGCGGCAGGTCGGGGTCGGCGGCGATGTTGTTGAGCGCCTCCCAGACCATGCCTCCGGTCAGCGACCCGTCACCGACGACGGCCACCACCGTACGGTCGGACTCGTCCTTGAGACGGAAAGCCTTCGCCATGCCGTCCGCCCATGACAGGGCAGCGGAGGCGTGAGAGCTCTCCACCCAGTCGTGCTCGGACTCGGCACGGCTCGGGTAGCCGGACAACCCGTGCTGCTGGCGCAGGGTCGGGAACGCGTCGCGCCTGCCGGTGAGGATCTTGTGCACGTACGTCTGGTGCCCGGTGTCGAAGATGATCGGGTCCCGTGGTGACTCGAAGACGCGATGGAGGGCGATCGTGAGCTCGACGACGCCGAGGTTCGGCCCGAGGTGGCCTCCGGTGCGGCTGACGCTGGAGACGAGGAACGCCCGGATCTCCGTGGCCAGCTCGTCGAGCTGAGCCCGCGTCAGCCGCCGCAACGCGGCTGGATCCGAGATCCGTTCCAGCTGTGACATGGCCTCGAGTCTATGGCGTCGAGCCCAAGGAGCCATCTTCACCGTACGCCGCGTCGTGCACGGGCCTGTGGCTAGAGGCGGCGGATGAAGATCCGGCCGCGAAGGGCCTCCTCGACGAGGGCGACCGCGCGGCGCACACGCACGAGATGCGCAGCTTCTTCCTGCCAGGCGTCGGCTGCCGAGCGGATGACCTCGGGGGTGACATAGTCCGCGAGGCTGGATCTCACACCGGCAAGGCCGTCCTTCGCCGCTCGAAGCTGCGCCTCGACGTGCTCGGCGGCGAAGCGCGCCAGCACGACGGGATGACGTCGAAGGACCAGGTGGGATCTGTAGTCGGGCGGGCAGCAGTCGAGCAGGAACGCCGTGGCCGTCGCCTCCCAGTCAGGAGCTCCGGGCGGACGGACCGCATCGGGCCACCCCGGCGGTACGTAGATCTGACACTCGTCGCGCCACGATCGTTCCTGTGCCCATGCGACCGCTGGTTGCGCCATGACCTTCTCCCATGTCGAACGTGTGTTCGATTATGGTCCACGCTCATCCCGGCGTCAAGCTGTCGCAGCTACCCCCCGGCGAGGACGCCGAACCAGCCCCAGGCCAGGAACTCGACGTACACGACCACACCCACCACGAGGATCGTGAGCGACCTCCAGCGCGGGATCTCGTCTCGCGTGCGCCCCGGATCGCTGACCAGGGCCGCGGCGACCGGCACGACGACAAGCGCGAGGAGCCACCACAACGAGTCGGACTGGAAGACCAGCTCGATGACCAGCAGCTGCCCCGCCACGGTGGCGACCATGAACCGCCAGCTCATCCGCAGAACGTGGGTGAGCCAGACCATGAGCAGCCATGCACCGACCACCCACGCGAGGATCGCGATGGCGAGCCCGCAGAACAGCGTCGTGTCCCTCGCGCACACACCGGTGTTCGAGATGATCGGGTAGGTCACCGCGACGACCAGCAGCCCCCCAACGCCGCTGAGGACGGTCGCGAGGATCGAGTACGACAGACGAAGCGCGCCGGACGGCGTCTCACGTACGCGCATGGCCATGACACGTGAGGTTACAGAATGGCGCTGTGACCACGACTCCCGACGCCCGCGACATCATCTGCAGGATCGCCGCCGGCGACCTCGACGCCGAGATCGTCGCCCGCAGCGACCAGGCCATCGCGTTCCTCGATCATCGGCCCGTCTTCTACGGCCATACGCTCGTCGCGCCACTCCATCACGTCGAGACGCTTCCGGAGATATCCCCCGACGCTCTCGCGCCCGTCATGGAGCTGGTCCAGCGCGTAGCAGCGGCGATGGTCTCGGCCCTCGGAGCACAGGGCAGCTTCGTGGCCGTGAACAACACCGTGAGCCAGTCGATACCGCACCTGCACGTCCACGTCGTCCCTCGAACCAAGGGGGACGGGCTCAAGGGCTTCTTCTGGCCCCGCCGGGCGTACGCCGCGGGCCAGGCAGCGGCCTACGCGACGCGGCTGCGAGACGCCCTCCAGGCATGACGTCGGGGCGCCACCCGAGGGTGACGCCCCGACGGGGTCGTG
>DAIEHO010000015.1 GCA_027353565.1 Propionibacteriaceae bacterium | reverse complement strand
CCGTTGCTGGCCGAGCCGACGTCGGGCGCACGGTCCGGCGCTGCGCGGGTCCCCGCGTACCGGCTGGCCCTCCGCGACCTCGCCGGCGGGATCGAGCGCGTCGTCGTGTTCGGACGTCCGACCCTGTCACGCCCGATCACGTCCCTGCTCGACGACGCCCGGGTCGAGGTCGTACAGGTCATCCGTCACGACGACGACCTGGGTCCCGGACGGACGGCGCTGCGTACGGGCGGCGTCGTGGTCGACGGTACGGACGACCCGGCGTGGCTGGACCGGTGGCTCGTGGCGGGGCGCGCCATCGAGGCGCACGCCATGGCCGCGGTCGACGCGTGGCCCGAGGTCACCGGCCTGCACGTCGCGCGCGTGGTCGCTGCCGCCACCTGTCCGGGCAGTGCGCTCTTCGTGGGTTCGTCCAACGCCGTCCGGGACCTCGACCTCGTGTCGGGGGACCTCCCGTGCGAGGCGCTGATCGTGGCCAACCGCGGGCTGGCCGGCATCGACGGGGCGGTCAGCACCGCGGCCGGTGTCGCGGTCGCCTCCGGCCGGCCCACGCGTGCCTACCTCGGTGACCTCACGCTCCTCCACGACCTCAACGGGCTCGCCGTCCCCGCGCTCGAGCGCGACCGTCTGCGGCTCCAGGTCGTCGTCGCCAACGACGACGGGGGCGGCATCTTCGCGACGCTCGAGCACGCTCGTCACCCCGACGCGTTCGAGCGGGTGTTCGGGACGCCGACGGGCGCCGACCTCGGGGCGCTGTGCGCCGGCTACGGGGTCGACCACCGGAAGGTCACGCTCTCCGACCTCCCCGCTGCCCTCGGCGAGGTCCCCGCCGGCATCTCGGTCGTCGAGGTCACGACGTCACGCACGCACCTTGCGGAGCTGCACGCCAGTCTCTGAGGCTCAGGCTCGGAGCGCTCCCAGTACGGGTCGCAGCTTGGCGTCCGTCTCGGCGAGCTCGGCGTCCGGCACGGAGTCGCCCATGATGCCGCCACCGGCGTACGCAGTCAGCTCGTGGTCCCCGGTTCGCACGCCGCAGCGCAGCGCGATCCCGATCTCGCCGTCGCCGGCCGCGTCGATCCAGCCCACGCCGCCGGCGTACACGCCGCGGTCGATGCCCTCGATCTCGGCGATCAGCGCCCGCGCGACCTCGCGGGGCGTGCCGCAGACGGCCGCCGACGGGTGAAGGGCTGCGGCGAGGTCGAGGACGCTCCTGTCACGGACCGCGACACGCACGTCCGTCGCGAGGTGCCGCACGTTCGGCAGCGTCAGCAGGACTGGGCCCGTCACCTGCAGCTCGCCGAGGGCTGCGAGCCTCTCGGTGACCGACTGGACCGCGTACTCGTGCTCGGAGAGGTTCTTCGACGAGGCCACCAGCCACGAGGCGAGCGCCTCGTCCTCGACGGGGTCGTCGGACCGGGACACTGTGCCGGCCAGGACGCGTGACTCGGCGACCCCGTTGTTGAGCCTGACGAGCAGCTCCGGGGTCGCGCCGACGAGACGGTCGACGAGATAGGTCCAGCAGCCGGGGTACGCCTCGGCGAGCCGCAGCGCCAACCACCTCAGGTCGACGGGGTTCTCGCTGGTCGCGACGACGCTGCGAGCGAGGACCACCTTGGCGAGCGCACCGGTACGGATCCTGGCCGAGGCCTCGGCCACCCGCTCGCGCCACTCCGCCCCGCTGACCGGTCCGTCGACGACGCTCACCGTGCCGGGACCGGTCGGCGCCGCCACCTCGCTGACGACGCCATCGCCGACGGTGGTCTCGAAGGACACGCCGCCCCGGTGGCCCAGGATCCGCGCCGGTACGACCAGGCGTCCCCCCGCACCGTCGAAGGCCGCTGACACGAACCCCACGAGGCCTGACCCCTCGACGTGCACCTCGTCGTGGACGGCGGTCGTCGCCACGACCCGGCGCCAGATGTCGGCGGCCTCGGCGAGCCCGTCGCGCAGGGGCAGCACAAGGGCGACCCCGAGTCCGACCAGGCTGTCGTCCCCTCGCGTCCAGACGCCCGTGACATCGCCCGACATCGCCTCGGACAGCGGGAGAGAGTCCTGCCTGTGAACCGTGCGTACCACCAGGGTTGGTGGCGGGTCAGCAGACATCGCCGCCCACTCTACCTACGACGGACGATCGTTGAGACACGGTCGACCAGGCCGTGGGTCACAGGGAGGGGAGCCGGCTCGTCGGTCGGTTTCGCGCCAGGACCGCCCGCGTACTATCTGGCCATGAAGCCCACCCTGGCCCAAGGCGCCACTCACTCGACGAGCAAGGTGGTCGACGAGATGATGACCGTGCCCTACGCGCGCGGCGACTACGCCCTGTTCGCCCAGATGCCGAAGGTGCTGGCGACCGCGGCCCTCGTGACGTTCATCGAGGCTGCCTGTGCGGAGACGCTGGCGCCCCACCTGGAGGACGACGAGGTCTCGCTCGGCACGGTCGTCGGCATCACGCACTCGGCTCCGACCCCCCTGGGTGGCACCATCCACGCCGAGGTCGAGGTGACGAGGGTCGAGCCGCGAAGCGTGTCGTTCTCGGTCACGGTCACCGACGACGAGGACGTGATCTCGGTGGGCTCCCACACCCGTGCCGTGGTCTCCCGCTCCGGTTTCGACCACCGGGTCGCCGAGAAGGCCCACCGCCTCGGGCTGTCGCAGGCCGGTCACCAGGCGTAGCCCAGCAGGTCGGCGAACAGCAGGCCCTCGTCGACGGGCAGGCCCCGCGACGTGAACCAGTGCGCCATGTTCGTGCAGTCGCGCTGCAGGAACGTCATCGCGTGCGGGTTGGACGCGAGCTCGACGACCTGGGGCACGTCGATGATGACGAGCCGCGGATCGACGTCCAGGTCCGCGACCAGCGTGTTGTACGGGCTGAGGTCGCCGTGGACGATGCCGAGCGCGGTCATCGTGCGCATCGCCGCGAGCAGCTGGTCGTACAGATGGACCAGCGCGTCGTACTCGGGATGAGTCTGGTGCAGTCGAGGGGCGGCGTCCGCGCCGCTGTCGGTGATCAGCTCCATGCAGATCTCGCTGCCGTCGAGCTGCACCGGGTACGGGACGGGCACCCCGGCCTCGTACAGCATGGTCAGGCTCGACCACTCCGACTGCGCCCACAGGCCGGCCTCGACGGCTCGTCCGTGGCTCGACTTCCGTGCCATGGCGCGGGTGTCACGGGTGTTGCGGATCTCTCTCCCCTCGGTGTAACCCGTGTCACGGCGGAAGAGGCGGTGCTCGACGCTCCGGTAGCGCTTGGCCGCCAGGTGGCAGGTCTGCTGCGGCTCGCCGGGAACGGCGCGCTCGACGAGCAGGACGTCGGCCTCCTTGCCGGTCTTGAGCACACCGAGGTCGGTGTCGATGGCCGCGGACGACGTGACGAGCCAGTCGGGGTACGGGGTCGGGCCGCGGTGGAGATGCTCCACGGCCGGCCATGTCGACCAGCGCTGGTTCTCGGCGAGCGACTCGTCGAGTGCGGTGTAGGTGAGGTCGTTCCAGTCGAACGGGGGTTCTGACGGTGATGACACGGGTGGGACTCCTGAGGGAGGAGGCACCCGGCAGGTCAGCGCGAAGATGCCTCGGACGGATGGGCGGTTGCGCACAGCCCACGGACCTTCTCGGACATGTCGCACCTCCTCAGTCGCCTGCAATGACGTCGCGGACGCTACTCCTCGCTCGGGTCACGGACAAGCGCATTTCCTCGCGCCGTCTCGACCCTTCTCTATGCATATCTAGTACTATCGCTAGATATGGGGAGAAACTCCGAGCAAGGCTCGACGGACCTCGTTTGCTAACGACGAACGGCCGGCCGCCCGCAGGGGGTGGCCGGCCGTTCCGTCCGTGTCAGGCCTCGTCGCTCCCGTACTTCGGAGTGGCGGGCGTCCCACCGGTGACGGCAGGTACGCCGTCCACGTCCGTGTACTTGCGGGCCAGTGCCTCGAGGTCGACGCCCGTGGTGTTCTTGAGCATCTCGAGGATCTGGACGACGTTCTGGCCGACCTGCATCGGCAGGGCGTTCGCACCGTCGGTGCTGATCACGGTCAGCTTGTCGATCTGGCCCATCGGCGCGGCGACCTCTCGCGCCATCGCCGGCAGCACCGACACGAGCATCTCGAGTACGGCCGCCTGGTTGTAGTGGCTGTACGACTGGGCGCGGAGCTCCATGGCCTTCGCCTCGGCCTGGCCCTTCGCCAAGATCGCGGCTCCGGCCGCTTCGCCCTCCGCCCGGACCGCGTCGGCCTCGGCGATGCGACGGGCCTTCTCGGCCTCACCGGCCTTGGCACCCTCGATCGCGACCGCCTCCGCCTGTGCCGAGCGGCGCGACTTGTCGCCGACACCGGTGAGGCGTGCCGTCTCAGCCTCAGCCTCAGCCTGCGCGATCGCCGCGGCCTTCGACGCCTCTGCCTTGAGGATCGCTGCCTGCCGCGCGGCGGCGGCTTCGGTCTCGATCCGGTACCGCTCGGCATCGGCCGGCTTGCGCACCTGGGTGTCGAGCTGGCGGTCGGTGAGCGCTGCCTGCCGTACGGCCACCTTCTCCTGTTCGGTGAGGATCGCCTGGTCCCGGTCCGCCTGGGCCAGCGGGCCGGCTGCCGCGGCCTGTGCGGCGGCGGCGTCGGTCTCGGCCTTGATCTCGGCCTGCTTCAGCATGAGCGCCCGGTGGGCGATGGCGATCTGCTGCTCTGCGGCGATCCGGGCCTGCTCCGCGGACTGGCGTGCGCCTGCCTCGGCGATCGCTGCGACCTGGCCGACGCGCGCGGACTCGGGCCGACCGAGGTCGGACAGGTACGTGCCGTCGTCGGTGATGTCCTGGATCTGGAACGTGTCGAGGTTGAGGCCCTGCCCCGTCAGCGCGGCCTCGGACTCCTCGGCGACGCGCTGGGCGAACGCCGCGCGGTCGCGGATGATCTGCTCGACCGACATCGACCCGACGATCGACCGGAGCGCACCTGCGAGCACCTCCTGGGTGAACGGCTCGATCGACTCCTGCTGGGTGAGGAAGCGCTGGCCGGCGGCGCGGATCTGGTCCTCGTTGCCGCCGACTTTGACGATCGCGACACCGTCGAGGTTGAGCTTGACGCCCTGACCGGACACGGCGCCGCGGATGGTGACGGGGATGCGGCGGCTGGACAGGTCGAGGATGTAGAGCCGCTGGACGAACGGGACGACGAACGCGCGACCGCCCATGACGACCCGCTGGCCGGACAGGTCCTGGGTCATCACCCCCGTGCTGTCGGCGAGCTCCTTGCCGCGGGCGCCCGTGATGATGAAGGCCTCGTTCGGGCCGGCGACCTTGTAGCGCGTGATGATGACGATCGCCAGCAGCACGACGATGGCGACGAGACCGAGGATGGGTAGGGCAAGACCGAACACGACGGCTCCTTAGTTCTGGAACGTATGCGACTAGCGGTACGTGGGTTCGACCACGACGGAGGTGGCGCTCAGGACGTCGATCACGGTGACCTGAGTGCCCGTCGCGAGCGGGACAGCGGACTTGGCGTTGAGCTTCATCATCTGGCCCTGGCGGGTCACCCGGATCTCGCCGAAGCCCAGGGCGGGGATGTCGGAGAGGACAACCCCGGGTGCGTTCAGGAGCTCCTGGGTGGTCACGACGCCGCCGGTGTCGGCGCGGCGAAGCTTGACCATGCCGTATGCGACGAGCGCTCCGAAGGCGAGACCCAGGACGGCTCCTCCGAGGACGGCCAGGGCCACGCTGCCCGTGACCTGCTGCACGATGGCACCACCGAAGCCCAGGGCCCCGAGGAACGCTGCCAGCGACGAGCCCGTGAACCAGTCGCCACCGCCGAGGGCATCGAAGATGCCGTGCAGGTGCTCACCCACGATCAGGGATACCAACAACAGCACGATTCCTACGGCTCCGATGGCGAGGAACGCGGTCATTCACTGCCTCCGATCAACACCACCCACTGTAGGGGTCGCACCGTCCGTCAGACGGGGGTATGGCCTCGGAGGTTCCTGCGGCACCCGGTGGGCACCGATCCACCTGACGCGGGTGCGGTTCTGGCGCTCGGTCGCGCGGAGCACGGTGATGGCGTGGACGCCTACGATGCGGTCGTGCCGTTAAAACGTCCGCTGCGCATCGCCATGGTGTCGATGCACACGTCGCCCCTCGATGCGCCGGGGTCAGGTGATGCAGGCGGTATGAACGTCGTCGAGCGTCACACCGCCGAAGCGCTCGCCGAGCTGGGTCACACCGTCGACCTCATCACGCGTCGCAGCGACCCCGGTCAGCCCGACCTCGTGGACGTCGGCGGGGGAGTCTGGGTGCGCCACCTCGACGCCGGGCCCGCGGAGCACCTCGCGAAGTCCGCGATCGACGCGTACGTGGACGAGTTCGCGGCGTCGATGGGTGCGCTGGACTCGTACGACATCGTCCACAGCCACCACTGGATGAGCGGCATGGCCGCGTTGCCGCTCGCGCGGCGGTGGGGCGTCCCGCACGTCCAGAGCTACCACTCGGTCGCGGCGCTTCCCGGCGACTACCTCAGTGAGGGTGAGCCGCCGGAGTCGCCGGCCCGTGTCTCGGGCGAGTCCCTGCTGGCGGTGGAGTCGGACCTGGTCGTCGCCATCTCCGCGGCCGAGGCCCGGACGGTCGTCTCGCGGTGCGGCGCCGACCCCACCCGGGTGGTGATCGTTCCGCCGGGCGTCGACCCCCAGCTCTTCAGGCCCCGCGCCCACGACGAGCCGAAGTGGACCTGGCCGCACGAGCGTGGACCGGCCTGCTCCAAGGGGTACATGCTGTTCGCCGGCCGGCTCCAGCCGCTGAAGGGCCCGGACCTGGCGATCGCCGCCCTGGCCCAGGTGCCGGAGGAGCTGCGGCCCCACCTCGTCGTCGCCGGAGAGGTCAGCAAGGACTTCGCCGGCTATGCGGCGGAGCTGGACTCGATGGTCGACCGGCTGGGGCTCGGCCAGTACGTCACGTTCATGGGCTCCCAGAGCCGGAGCTCGCTCGCGGAGATGATGCGCGGTGCGCTGCTGGTGCTCGTGCCGTCCCACTCCGAGACGTTCGGCCTGGTCGCGCTGGAGTCGGCGGCGTCGGGGACGCCGGTGATCGCCTCGTCGGCGGGCGGGCTGCGCGAGGCCGTCGTCCACGGCGAGACCGGCCAGCTCATGGACAGCCGGCTGCCTCATGACTGGGCGTCGGCGATGATCCGGCTGCTCGCTGACCCTGTGCTGCTGACGCGCATGGGGACCGTCGCACGCATCCATGCGCGCCAGTTCTCGTGGCACCACACGGCACGCTGCCTCACCGAGGTCTACGCCCAGCTGCTCGACGCTCGCGACGTCTCGTACGACCAGGGCACGCGGCCCTTGGACCTGCCCCCGGACGTCGAGACCAGGACGCATCACGGTGACTTCCACTCCGACGGGCATGTCTAGGCTCGGTCCGTGACCCGTACCTACGTGCTCTGCCACGCCCATCCCGACGACGAGACGCTCGCCACGGGCGCGCTGGCTCTGGCGTTGGCGGCCCGCGGTGACGTCGTCCACGTGCTGACGGCGACCCGGGGTGAGCAGGGAGAGGTACGGCCAGGACCGCACGAAGCGCTGCAGGGGACGGCCGAGCTGGCGGTCATCCGGGAACGGGAGCTGGCTGATGCGGTCGCTGCCCTGAAGCTCGCAGGCCACACGTACCTCGGCTCACCCCCCGCCAGAGCGGCAGGGATGCAGCCACGCCGCTACACCGACTCGGGCATGCGCTGGGTGACGCCGACGCTCGCAGGGCCGGGGGACGACGCCGGGCCGGACTCGCTGACAGAGGCCGAGGCGACGGAGGTCGCCGCGGACATCGCCGCGTCCGCCCGGGCAGTCTCGGCGACCGACCTCGTCTCGTACGACGACGACGGGGGGTACGGGCATCCGGACCACATCCGCATGCACCATGCCACCCGTGCAGCGGCCGAGGCTCTGGCGCTGCCCTTCCACGTCATCGTCACCAACGCGGACGGAGCGTACGACGAGTGGCTGGACGCGACGTCGGAGAGCGAGGCGCTGGAGCGCGCGTACGACGCGTACGACACGCAGTTCATCCGTACGGGCGACGACATCGTGCACGTGGGCGGTCAGGCCGACCGGGTGGTGCGGGCGGCGGGTCTGCGCCGGGTCTGACCTACCAGGAGCCGGTGCCCTCGGGCTCGGGATCGTCGAGCTGGCCGTACGTGCTCGGGGTCTCCTCCAGCGACGCGTACGGCTGGTCCTCGAGCAGGCTGTCCTCGTCGAGGATGTCGCGCTCGACCTCGGTCGTCGCGTGGTCCGGGCCGGTCTCGTGGACCTCGGGGTCGTCGGCCGAGGAGTCAAAGGGCTGTGCGGGCATCGGCACCTCTCTGATCGCGTACCGAAAACGACTGTAGCGCGGGGGTTCTGGCCCGCTGCGGGTGACCGATCTCGACCCAATCGTGGACGGCCGGGCGGCGAAGACGACTACGTACAGCCAGACTGGGTAGCATCGGACGGTCGGTACCAGGCAGCCGGAAGCAGCGGGGACGAGGAAGGGAGGCGGTCGTGGGGTTCATCGGGAATGTCGAGAAGAAGATCGAGAGCGCCGTGAACGCGGCGTTCGCGCGGGCCTTCCGCGGTGACGTCCAGCCCGTCGAGATCACGGCCAGACTGCTGCGGGAGCTCGACAGCGAGGCCCAGCTGCTGAGCCGCGACAAGCGCCTCGTACCCAACGACTTCCTGGTCGGCCTCTCGGTCCAGGACTACGCCCGGCTGTTCCCGTACTCGCGCACGCTCAACGACGAGATCGTTGCGGAGCTGCGGGAGTACGCGATCCAGCGGAGCTACGTGTTCAACGGTCCGATCGCGATCCACTACGAGGAGCGAAGGGATCTCCCCACGGGCCGCTTCGTCGTCACCTCGGATGCCGTCGCACTGGTGACCTCGGGCGAGGACCCGTCCGCGACTCAGGTCCGTCGCGCTGCTCTCGTTCTCGAGGTGAACGGTGTCCGCCACCCGCTCAACCCGCCCGGCCTGGTCATCGGCCGCGGCACGGAGGCGGACCTGCGCATCAACGACCCGGGGATCTCGCGACGGCACGCGCAGATCATCGTGACCGGTACGGGCGACGTCCAGACGATCCGCATCGTCGACCTCGGCTCGACCAACGGCATCACGGTGGACGGACGCAAGGTCCGCGAGGCAGACGTCACGGATGGCACCCGTATCGACATCGGCTCGACCCGGCTGCTCGTCCACGCGCCCGCGGCCAGCTGAGGCGCTGACTACATGGCGGATCTCATCGTCACGCTGCTCAAGGTTGCGTTCCTTGCGGTGTTGTGGCTGTTCGTCCTGCTCGTGGCCAACGTGATCCGTACGGACCTGTTCCGTACGGTGCCCGCCGGCCCGCGCGGCAAGGTCCCGGTGTCCCGGGACGCCGGCTCGACGAGGCCGAGCAAGCGCGGGAAGAAGGAGCCGAAGGTCCTGGCCATCGACAACGGGCCGCAGGCGGGCACCCGGCTGGCGCTCGTCGACGAGTTCCGGATCGGACGCTCCGCCGAGTGCGCGCTGATCCTCGACGACGACTACGTCTCCGGCGACCACGCGTCCTTGGCCCGCCGTCCGAGCGGGGAGTGGGTCGTGACGGACCTCGGCTCCACGAACGGAACCTTCGTCAACGAGGTGAGAGTCGTGGCGCCGACTGTGGTCACCGCATCCGACAGTCTTAGGATCGGGCGAACCCAGATGAGGCTGGAGACCTGATGCCGCTCACCTTGCGCACGGTCGCACACTCCGAGATCGGACTGGTGAGAAAGAACAACCAGGACTCGGGCTATGCGTCCCCGACGATGGTGGTCGTCGCCGACGGCATGGGCGGTGCCGCCGCCGGAGATCTCGCCTCGACGGTCGCCATCACGGAGCTCGCGAGGGCCGACGGCCTGCACAAGGGCGCGGAGATGCTCGAGGTGCTTGGCGGTGCGCTGCAGAAGGCCAACGACCGCCTCGCCGAGCTCGTCGCCGACGACATGTCGCTCGACGGGATGGGTACGACCGTGTGCGGGGCCCTCTTCGACGGTGAGCAGCTCGGCGTGGCGCACATCGGCGACTCCCGTGGCTACCTTCGCCGGAACGGCGAGCTCACCCGGCTCACGCACGACCACTCGTGGGTCCAGTCGCTCATCGACGAGGGCCGCATCACCGAGGACGAGTCGCACGTACATCCGCACCGCTCGCTCCTCCTGCGCGTCCTCAACGGGCAGCCGATCTCCGAGCCGGACCTGGAGCTCGTGACGCTGCAGGCGGGCGACAGGATCATGTTCTGCTCCGACGGCCTGTGCGGTCTGGTCACCGACGACCTGATCGACGAGGCGCTCGCGGGCGACGACCTGGACCTGGTGCTCAGCGACCTCGTCGAGGCGGCTCACGCCGGCGGTGGGCTGGACAACATCACGATCATCGTGTCGGACGTCGTGGAGGCTGGCGCCGATGACGACGGGGTGGCCGCTCTGTCGACGGGCCGTACCACCACCCACGGCCTCGTCCTCGGAGCCGCGGTGACCCGGGAGATCCCGGCGATCCGGTCGCGGCCCATCGACCTCGGCGACGGGTCCGTGGTCGCCGAGCTCACGGACGCGTCGGG
>DAIEHO010000226.1 GCA_027353565.1 Propionibacteriaceae bacterium | reverse complement strand
ACCTGTACCAAGGGTTCGGGGGGGCCTTCGGCAACCTGCTCATGGGCCTGGTCTTCGGCTGGCTGTACAAGCGCTTCGGCCGCGTGATGCCCCTTGTCGTCGCGCACACGATCCTCGACATCGTCTCGTTCGTCGGCTACGCCCTCGTCAAGCCTTACCTGCACTGGTTGTAGGGGCGCCGGTTGCAGGGGGCGCCGTACCGGCTGTGGACCTGCACGTCGCGGCGGCGCCAACACCCGCCCCAACGCCCGCGCCGACGCCGCATCGAAGGCCGTGTGCTCCCAGGCTCGGATATCCCACGAGGTGACCGCCTCCGCGCGGTTAGGCTGTGCGCCATGCGCGTTGGAGTCTTCGGGGCCACTGGTCAGGTCGGTAGGGTCATGCTCACCTTGCTCGCGGAACGGAAGTTCCCGTACGACGAGCTGCGGGTGTTCTCATCCGCTCGGTCGGCCGGGAAGACGGTGACCTGCGGGGGCAAGGAGTACGTGGTCGAGGACACCGAGACCGCCGACTTCAGCGGGATCGACATCGCGATCTTCTCCGCCGGCGCGACGATGTCGGCGACGTACGCACCGCTCGTCGCGGCCGCGGGCGCGATCGTCGTCGACAACTCGTCCGCGTGGCGCAGGGACCCGGACGTACCGCTCGTGGTCTCCGAGGTGAACCCGGGAGACACGCTGAACCCGCCGAAGGGCATCATCGCGAACCCGAACTGCACGACGATGGCGGCGATGCCGGTCCTCAAGCCGCTGCACGACGAGGCGACGCTGACCCGGCTGGTCGTCGCCACGTACCAGGCCGTCTCCGGCTCAGGCGTCAAGGGTGTCGCAGCCCTCACCGACCAGATCGCCGCTGCCGGTGACGCGTCGGGGCTCGCGATAGACGGGGACGCCGTACCGCTCGGCGACCCGGCTCCGTACGTGCTGCCCATCGCGTACAACGTCATCGCCTACGCCGGGAAGCTCGTCGACGACGGCACCGGCGAGACGGACGAGGAGCAGAAGCTTCGCCACGAGTCGCGCAAGATCCTCCACATCCCTGGCCTGGCTGTCGCCGGTACGTGCGTGCGGGTCCCGGTCTACTCCGGCCACTCGCTCGCGATCCACGCCGAGTTCGACCGTCCGATCACGCCCGAACGTGCGACGGAGATCCTCAGGCACGCGGCGGGCGTCGAGCTCGCGGACGTGCCGAACCCGAGGTACGCGGCCGGCAAGGACCCGTCGTACGTGGGACGCATCCGCGTCGACCAGTCCGTGCCCGACGGCAAGGGACTCGTCCTGTTCGTGTCGAACGACAACCTCCGCAAGGGCGCCGCGCTCAACGCGATCCAGATCGCCGAGGTGCTCGCGGGCAGGGTCACGCGATGACGATCGCCCTGCTCGGTGTGGGCATGATGGGTGAGAACCTCCTCGCCGGCCTGCTGGCCGGCGGCATCACGCCGGACCAGGTCGTCGGCACCGACCTGCGACCTGAGCGGCAGCGCGAGATCACCGTGAAGTACGGCGTCAGGGTCGTCGGCGACAACAGCACAGCCGTCGCCGGTGCCGACACGGTCGTGGTCATCGTCAAGCCGTACGACGTCGCGGCCGCCCTCGACGGCATCTCGGCGTCGCTCGCGCCGGGAGCCCTCGTCGTCTCGCTCGCCGCCGGTGTGGAGATCGCCGTCCTCGAGGCGCACCTGCCGGCGGGGACGCCGGTCGTCCGCGTCATGCCGAACACACCCGCCTCCGTCGGCGAGGGCATGTCGGCGGTGGCCGGTGGCACCTCAGCCACCGCCGAGCACCTTCTCCGTACGACAGAGCTGCTCGGTGCGGTCGGCCGTGTGGTGACGGTGCCCGAGAAGCACCTGGATGCCGTCACGGCCGTGTCCGGTTCCGGACCCGCGTACGTCATGTACGTGGCCGAGGCGATGATCGACGCCGGTGTCCTGCTCGGCCTTCCCCGCGACGTCGCCACGGCGCTCGCGACCCAGACCCTGTACGGATCGGCGAAGCTGCTCCGCGACTCCGGCACCCACCCCGCCGTGCTGCGCGAGAACGTGACGTCGCCGGGCGGGACGACGGCAGCCGCGCTCCGCACACTCGACGACCATGGAGTGAAGGCAGCCTTCATGGCGGCGATGGAAGCCTGCCGCGACCGCAGCCGGGAGCTCGCGGCTGAGGCACGCCCTCACTGACCACCGACAGCGCGCAGGATCCGCCGATGCGCTTCGCGCGGGGCGGTTCTGCGCATCTGGATACCATGAGCCCATGGCGCAGGAGCTGGTGGTCGGCTACAACCCGCTGCCCGCGGCGGAGCGGGTGGCGCACTACCAAGGGCTCGTGCGGTCACGGTTGGTCTGGCTCGGCATCGGCGTCATCATCCTGCTGGGACTGTGGCTCTGGCTCCGAGACCAGCTCGACACCCCCCAGACGATCTGGATGTTCGTGATCGGCCTCGCCTTCTCGGGGATCTGGCTCGTCCTAGCCATCGTGCTGTACTTCGGCGCCAAGCGCGGGCTGGACAGGATCAACGCGACGCAGGGCTACGCGATCAAGGTGGACCCGCACGGCATCGAGGTCGCCGGGAAGACCGTGGCCTGGCCCGACGTGGCCGGCATCGCCACCGTACGGACCATGGGCGGCCAGCCGAGACTCACGCTGCGGGACACGGCGGGCGCGTCGGCGTCGGTGCCGATCACGTTCCTCGACACCCTTCCGGGGACCCTCGACTCGGCCATCCGCGCCTACTCCCGGGGCAGCCAGTGGATCGACACCTCGAAACTCGGCAACTGAGTTCCACGCGCCGCCCCGACGCCCTGCAAGCCTGATCGTCGTGAAAGACTGGCCCGCGTCCAACGAACACAGGAGCGCTCATGCCCATTGCAACCCCTGAGGTGTACGCCGCGATGCTCGATGCGGCGAAGGCGAACTCGTACGCCTTCCCGGCCATCAACGTCACGAGCTCGCAGACCCTCAACGCCGCCCTCGCCGGTTTCGCCGAAGCGGGCAGCGACGGGATCATCCAGGTCTCGACGGGCGGCGCGGAGTACGCGTCCGGCCCGACGATCAAGAACATGGTCACCGGCGCCGTGGCTCTCGCCGAGTACGCGCACGTCGTCGCCAAGAACTACCCCGTGAACATCGCGGTACACACCGACCACTGCCCCAAGGACAAGCTGGCGGGCTACGTGCGGCCGCTCATCGACATCTCCCTCGAGCGCGTGAAGAACGGCCTGAACCCGCTGTTCCAGTCGCACATGTGGGATGGCTCGGCCGTGCCCCGCACCGAGAACCTCGCGATCGCCGAAGAGCTGCTCGCGCTGACCAAGAAGGCCCACCAGATCCTCGAGATCGAGGTCGGCGTCGTCGGTGGCGA
>DAIEHO010000345.1 GCA_027353565.1 Propionibacteriaceae bacterium | reverse complement strand
CTGCATCGCGAACAGCCACTCGTCGAAGTCCGCCGCCGTCTCGCCGGGGGCGGGCAGGTGACCCTCGATGCCGTCGTTGAGCTTCGTGTTCCCGCCGGCGGCCTTCTGATGCACGAGCATGGCCTCGCTCGTCGCGCTGCGGTCCTCGGGTGCGAGCGCCCGCGCCCACGTGGCGTACGTGGCCGGCCCCTGGTAGCCGAACTCCGAGACGAAGCGGGGCGAGTAGTCGTCGTAGCAGGTGTAGTCCCGGGCGTTCCAGACGTCCCAGATATGGATGCAGCCGTAGTTCGGGTCGTTCGGGTACAGCTCCTTCGGACCCGACGACGGGCTCCCCGGCCAGTACGGGCGGGTCGGGTCGAGCTCGGCGACGATCTCAGGGAAGACGCGGTAGTAGTAGTCGGAGCCCCACGTGCGTCCTTGGAGTTGCGCCTCCCAGCCCCAGTCCTCGTGGCCCCAGAGGTTCTCGTTGTTGCCGTTCCACAGAACGAGCGACGGGTACGCGGAGAGCCGGATCACGTTGTCGCGAGCCTCGGCCTCGAACTCGAGGGCGAACGGCTCCTCCTCCGGGTAGGCGGCACAGGCGAGGGCGAAGTCCTGCCACACCATGACGCCCAGCTCGTCGCATGCCTCGTAGAAGGCCTCCTGCTCGTACAGCCCACCGCCCCAGACGCGCAGCAGGTCGACGTTCGCATCCTTGGCCTGCTGGACCCGCTCGCGGTAGCGCTCAGGCGTGATGCGGCTCGGGAAGCAGTCGTCGGGGATCCAGTCCATGCCACGGGCGAAGACCGGGACGCCGTTGATGACGAAGCCGAACGCGGCACCCTTTCCGTCGGGGTCGGGCGTGGTGTCCAGCTCGACGGTCCGGAAGCCTGTGCGCTTGTGCACGGTGTCGAGGACGCGTACGTCGTTGTGGAAGACCACCTCGACGTCGTACAGCGGCTGCTCGCCGAGGCTGTGCGGCCACCATGGCTGGACGTCGCTGAGCGTCAGCTCGACCTGCGTCCAGTCCTGAGCGATCACGACCGCCTCGCCGCTCGCGCCGTTGCCGCTGACCCGGACCGTCACCGCGCCGAAGCGGGTCTCCCCCTGGATCTGCACGTCGACGCGCAGGTTGCCCTGCCAGTCGCCGCCCTCGTTCTCCGTGGCCGTCGCGAAGACGCCGACATCGGTGATGCGAGCGTGGTCCCAGCTGCGCAGGCCGATCCCCTTCCAGATCCCTGCCGTCACGAGCGAGGGCCCCCAGTCCCAGCCGAAGTTGCAGGCCATCTTGCGGATCAGGTTGAAGGGGTGCTTCTCGACGTGGACCCGCTCGCCGACCAGCTCCGCCATGCGCGAGGTGTACTCGAGCGCCGGCGAGAACACGATCTCGATGAGGTTCGGACCGACGCCTATGTTGGGCCTGATCGGGAAGACGTTGCGTCGGTGCATGTTGGCCGACGTGCCCATCGTGCGGCCGTTGACCCGGATCTCCGCGATGGTGTCGAGCCCGTCGCAGACGAGGTCGCAGTTGTCGGCGTACAGCTCTTCCGAGTCGCCGACGAGGTTCAGGGTGAAGGAGTAGCTCCAGGTCTGACGGCCCACCCATTCCTGGTCGGCCTCGCCCGTTCCGACGTACGGGTCGGCGAGGAGTCCTGCGGCCATGAGGTCGGTGTGGACGCACCCTGGCACGCTCCCGGGGATGCCGAAGGCCACGGAAACACGGACGTCCTCCGGCACCGCCGCCCACGCTTCCGTGGTCGGGTCGGCGCGCAGCGTCCAGACACTTCCGGTGAGGTCGAGCCACCCGTCTGCGACGCGAACGGACTCGTCACCGCGGCTTTCGATTCCCATGAATCCTCTCCATTGAGGCAGGTGGAGTCGTACAGTTACTGACCAGACAGTAACACCACGAACTGAGCGTCAGCCGTGAGGTAACCGTTTCGTTATCGTTCGATCTCGTCAAAGGGGACGTGATGCTCTCGTACCAGGACAGTAGCCTCGCGACCGCTGAGCGCGTCGCGGATCTGCTGTCCCGGATGACACGCGCCGAGAAGGTCGGCCAGTGCATGCAGCTCGATGCCCAGGGCGACCTCGACGACCTTGTGACAAGGCAGAACGTCGGATCCCTGCTCCACATCCCGCCCGATCGGATGAGACGCGCGATCGATCTTGCCGCGGCGACGAGGCTCGGCATCCCGCTGCTGCTGGCCGACGACTGCATCCACGGCCACTCCTTCTGGCCGGGCGCCACGATCTTCCCGACCCAGCTGGGCCTCGCCTGCAGCTGGCGTCCCGAGAACGCGCGCCGGATGGCCAGGATCACTGCCGTGGAAGCCACGAGCACCGGTTTCAGATGGACGTTCTCACCCGTCCTGTGCATCGCCCGCGACCTGCGCTGGGGACGTGTCGACGAGACGTTCGGCGAGGATCCCTACCTCATCGGCGAGCTCGGATCGGCGATGGTCGAGGGCTACCAGGCGTCCGACCTGCGAGACACGACCTCGATGCTGGCGACCGCGAAGCACTTCGCGGGCTACTCCGAGACCCAGGGTGGGCGGGACGCGTCCGAGGCTGACATCTCCCGGCGCAAGCTCCTCAGCTGGTTCACCCCTCCGTTCGAGCGCGTGGCGCGCGAGGGCGCCGCCTCGTTCATGCTCGGCTACCAGGCGGTCGACGGGCAGCCCATCACCGTGAACCAGTGGCTCCTGAACGACGTGCTGCGCGGCGAGTGGGGCTACACGGGCGTCCTCGTCACCGACTGGGACAACGTCGGCCGCATGGTGTGGGAGCAAAGGATCTGCGCCGACTACGCCGAGGCCGCGGCTCGGGCGATGAACGCCGGCAACGACATGACGATGACGACGCCGCAGTTCTACGACGGCGCCCAGGAGGCGGTACGCACCGGGCTCCTGAGCGAGTCGACCATCGACGCGGCCGTCTCCCGGATCCTGACGTGCAAGTTCGAGCTCGGCCTGTTCGAGAACCCAGGAGGACCCGACCTCGAGCGCCAGCGTGCGGTGATCGGCTGCGGCGAGCACCGGCAGGCGAACCTGGAGATCGCCCGCGACTCACTGGTCCTTCTCACCAACGACGGCACGCTGCCACTGGTCGCGCCGTCCGGCACCATCGCCGTCATCGGACCGAACGCCGACGCGGCGTCCGCGCAGCTCGGCGACTGGGCCGGCGGCTCGGGACAGTGCTCCTGGCTCGGCCCCGACTACGCACCGCCGGGTGTCGTCACGGTCCTCGACGGCGTCCGGCAGCTCGCGGCGGCGCACGGCTGGGACGTGGTGCACGCGACCGGCTGCGGCATCGCGACCCTGGCAGGCTCCTGGGGCGTCGGCGAGGACGGACAGCCGTCGTACCCGGTGATCACGCCCGTCGCGCCCGACGAGGGCCAGCTGTCCGAGGCGGTCGAGGTCGCCTCGTCCGCCGATGTCGTGGTCCTGGTGCTGGGCGACAACGTGCTGCTCACAGGGGAGGGCAGGTCCACGGCGACCCTCGAGCTGCAGGGCGGCCAGCGAGAGCTCTGGCGCCGGATGGTCGACCTCGGCAAGCCCGTCGTGGTCGTGCTCGTCAACGGCAAGCCGCTGGTTCTCCCGCCCGAGCTGGAGAGGACGTCGGCACTCGTCGAGGCGTTCAACCCCGGCGACATGGGTGGCCGGGCCATCGCTGAGCTGCTCTTCGGCGACATCGAGCCGAGCGGGAGGCTGCCGATCTCCTTCCCCGTCCACGCGGGCCAGCAGCCGACCTACTACAACCAGATCCGCGGGCAGCACGGCAACCGCTACGCAGACCTCACACAGGAGCCGGCGTTCGCGTTCGGCCAAGGCCTGTCGTACAGCAGGGTCGAGTACTCGGACCTGCGTCTCGACCGTCCTCACCTCGACAAGGACGGCATCGTCCGGGCCACAGTCACGGTCGCGAACACGGGAGAGCGCCCCGTGACCGAGACCGTGCAGCTGTACGTGCGCGACCTGGTCACGTCCGTCACGTGGGCCGACAAGGAGCTCAAGGGGTTCCAGAAGGTGGTCGTCGCGCCCGGTGAGTCCGTGGACGTGTCGCTCGATCTTCCGGTGGCCGCATGCACGATCGTCGACGCGGACGGGAAGCGCGTCGTGGAGCCCGG
>DAIEHO010000316.1 GCA_027353565.1 Propionibacteriaceae bacterium | reverse complement strand
GGGTCGGGACCAGCGCGCCGTCGATGGCCCCACCGGGTGTCAACCCATGGGGCCCTGCCGGCGCCCAGACCCAGGTGGCCCGGGGCGGCTTCCGACCGGTCCAGCGCTCAGCCCCTGTCGTTCAGCAGGTCCCCCAGCCCTTGGCGGTCGCATCGTCGGTGGCCACTGGAGCCAGTTCCGTCCTGGCGTCGATCTGGCGACGGTTCGTCGCCACGGCGGTCGACTGGGTGCTCGTGGCGGTCGTCGTGTTCGTGGCGGCGCCGGTGTTCATCTCCGACTTCCAGCATCGCTACTGGGGGGCCATCTGGGCCTGGAGCGAGGCCACGACCGCGGCAGGAGGGCAGTCAGTCCCGATGAGTGACGACCTCGTCCACGTCGGCGAGCTGCTCATGTACGTCCTCATCGGCGCCACGCTCCTGTACAACGCCCTGGCGCTCGGGGTGTGGTCACGGACCCTGGGGCAACGACTCCTCGGCATCGCGGTCGCACCCGTGGACAAGCCGGCCGCCAAGGTCGGCTGGAACCGGGGTATCGCCAGGGCGCTCGCGTGGACGCTGCTGTCGCAAGGTGGCGGACTCTTCCTCATCGTCAACGCCTTCAGCGGGTCGATGGCACTGTGGCACCCGAAGCGGCAGACCGTCCCCGACCTCCTCGCCCGCACCCAGGTCGTCCGTCGTCGCTGAGGCCGATCCGCTCCCGCCCGCTCCAGGGCTCGACAGCAGGTGCAGATCCCGAGGACCCCGTGAGGGTGTTGCTGTTGCGAGGGGTGGGACACGCTGAGAGTGTTGGGCCGACGACGTACGACCCTCCGAGAGACGACGCATGCCACTCATCGATCCCGCGCTCCGCGATCTGTGCCAGCTGTACCAGATCAGCACGGAGTTCTGGGACTGGAAGGGCCACCACACCGAGGTCGACGACGCGTCGGTGGTCGCGGTCCTGAGCGCGTTCGACGTCGACGCGTCGACGCCCGACAAGGCACGTGCCGCTGTCGACGCCTTCCATGCCCGTGTCTGGCAGCGGGCGCTCCCGGCGTGCGTCGTGGTCGAGCAGGGTACGGCGACGACCTTCGCCGTACATGTCCGCGCCGGCGCGGGCGCCCACGTGTTCATTCGGCTCTAGGACGGGGGCACCGTCGACGTCGACCAGGTGGAGAACCCCAACCCGGACCGTGAGGTCGACGGGGAGTGGATCGGCGAGGCCGGCTTCGCCGTGCCGGAGGGGCTGCCGCTCGGCTACCACCGCATCGTCCTCCGCTCCGAGGACCGCGAGGTCGAGTCGTCGCTGATCGTGACGCCACCCTGGCTGGGCTTCCCGCGCCAGACGGGCGACAAGCGGATCTGGGGGTTCGCCACCCAGCTCTACTCGGTGTGCTCGCGCGACTCGTGGGGCGTCGGAGACCTCACCGACCTGTCCGACATGGCCGTCTGGAGCGCGACCAAGCACTTCGCCTCGTACGTGCTCATCAACCCGTTGCATGCCGCGCAGCCCGTGGCGCCCATGGAGCCGAGCCCGTACCTGCCGTCGAGCCGCCGGTACGTGAACCCGATGTACATCCGGCCCGAGGCGATCCCGGAGTACGCCTCGTTGTCGGCCTCCGACCGGGAGGCGGTCGACGAGACCCGACGCGAGCTCGCCGAGGAGCTCGCCGGCTCCGTACGGGTCGAACGCGACGCGTCGTGGGACGCCAAGCGCGAGGCACTGGAGCTGGTCTTCCGCGCAGGCCGCAAGGCGGCGCGGCAGATGGCCTTCGAGGACTTCCAGCGCCGCGAGGGGCGCCAGCTGCGTGACTTCGCGACCTGGTGCGCGCTGAGCGAGAAGTACGGGCGCGCCTGGCGCGACTGGCCCGAGGCGCTGCGCCGGCCGTCGTCGCCGGAGGTCGCCGAGTTCGCGGCGGCGGACGCCGACCTCGTCACGTTCTACATGTGGCTGCAGTGGATCGCGGACACGCAGCTGTCGAGCGCCCAGCAGGCGGCGAAGGACTCCGGCATGCCGATCGGCATCGTGTCCGACCTTGCCGTCGGGGTCAACGGTGACGGTGCCGAGACGTGGGCGCTGCACTCCGTCTTCGCGAACGGCGTCACGGTCGGAGCCCCGCCCGACCCGTACAACCAGTCGGGCCAGAACTGGGGCCAGCCCCCGTGGCGACCGGACCGGCTCGCGGACCTCGCGTACGCGCCGTTCCGCTCCATGGTCGCAGGCATCCTGCGCCACTCGGGAGGAGTTCGCGTCGACCACATCATTGGGCTGTTCCGGCTCTGGTGGATCCCGGAGGGGTACGGGCCGCAGCAGGGCGCGTACGTCCGCTACGACCACGATGCGCTCGTCGGCATCCTCGCGCTCGAGGCGCATCGCGCGGGCGCCCTGGTGATCGGGGAGGACCTCGGCACGGTCGAGCCGTGGGTGCGTGACTACCTGCGTCGGCGCGGGATCCTCGGCACGTCGATCCTGTGGTTCGAGTACGACCACGAGGGCAAGCCGCTGGCGCCCGAGTGGTGGCGCGAGTACTGCATGGCGTCGGTGACCACCCATGACCTGCCGCCGACGGCCGGGTACCTGGCCCACGACCACGTACGGCTGCGGTACCAGCTGGGACTGCTCACCGAGTCGCTGGACTCCGAGATCGAGGCCGACGCCCGCGAGCAGTCGGCGGTGCTGGGCATGCTCGAGGAGCGGGGGGCGCTGCCGCACGAGGACCGCGACACCGAGGACATCACGCTGGGCCTCCACCGCTTCCTCACCTGGACGCCGTCGCGGGTGCTGTGCGTGGCGTTGACCGACGCGGCCGGTGAGCGACGTACGCAGAACCAGCCGGGCACCATCGACGAGTACCCCAACTGGCGCGTCCCCCTCGCCGGCCCCGACGGCAAGCGCCTGTACCTGGAGGACTTGTACGGGTCTGACCGCGTCCGACGGCTGACGGACGTCATGAACGGGTTCCAGAGCCCGTCCCGCGACACCATCTGACCGGGTTCACGAGTCGCGTCGGGGCACGCCGGCTCGTTGGGCCGGTGGCTGGGGGTGAGGCCGTCGGGCGTGTGGTGGTCGAGGCGGGCCGGTCGCGGAGGCGTCCGCGACGTACGGGCTAGGAGTCGGTGCTCTTGCCGAGGGCGACCCCGGAGGCGGCGAAGGCCTCCCAGGTGGCGTCGAGCCGGTCCGGCGCGACGGCGGCCGTGAGGTCGGTGAGCACCGTGGTCACGTACCCGAGCATCGACGCGTCCAGTGCGGTGGCGCTGACGCAGTAGTCGGTGGCGATCCCACAGACGTCGACATCGGTGACCCCCGACTCGGCGAGGAACTCGTCGAGCCCCCGGCCGTCCGCGTTCTCGCCCTCGAAGCCGGAGTACGCGGCCTCGTAGCCGCCCTTGTCGAAGACGCCGTCGAAGTCCCGGTACGTCAGGTTCGGGTGCAGCTCCTGCCCGGCCGTACCGACCACGCAGTGGCGGGGCCACGAGTCGACGTAGTCGGGGGTGTCGGAGAAGTGGGCGCCCGGGTCGATGTGCGCGTCGCGGGTCGCGACGACAAGGTCATAGCCGTGAGAACCGGTCAGGTACGCCGAGATGTCGCGCGCCACCTGGGCCCCCCCGGCGACGGCGAGAGCACCGCCCTCGCAGAAGTCGTTCTGGACGTCGACGACGATCAGGGCACGCTTGCCTGCCGGGGCGGCGAAGTCAGGATCGGTCATGTCAGCTCCTGCCGTACGGGTTCGTGATGATGTGGCCCTGCTCGTCGAGGAAGTACGTGGGGATGCAGGGCTCCCCGCGCGACATCTTGAACGCGTCACGAGGGAGCTCGCGCACGGCCGCCTCGTGCCGTTCGCGCGCCGCGACCAGCGGCTCCCGCCCGACGACCTCGCCGCGCGTCACCAGGTGGCGGAGCAGCAGCCGGTCGTCACCGTCCCCCTCGGGGTCGGCACCGATGCCGATGAGCTCGGCCTCCGCGAAGCCCTTCGCGTCGCGGCGCCGCATGGCGTACTTGCGGCCGCCGACCGTCGACTTGTGGAACGACTTCTTCGCGACGGGCAGCACGGGGGCGTCGGGCTCGTCGGACGCGGCCCGAGCGACCAGCTTGTACACGAACGAGCATGTCGGGTGCCCCGAGCCGGTCACCACCGAGGTGCCCACCCCGTAGACGTTGACGGGTGCTCCCGACAACGCGGCGATCTGCCACTCGTCGAGGTCGCTGGTCACGATGATGCGGGTCTTCGTCGCACCCAGCTCGTCGAGGAGCGCCCGCACCTCCTTGGCAGCCGCCACGAGGTCGCCCGAGTCGATCCGTACGGCGCCCAGCTTCCCGTCCGTGATCCGTACCCCTGTCCGTACGGCCTCTTCGATGTCGAACGTGTCGACGAGCAGCGTCGTGTCCTGGCCCAGCGCCGCGATCTGGGCGACGAAGGCCTCCTCCTCCGAGTCGTGGAGGAGCGTGAACGAGTGAGCGGCCGTACCGGTCGTCGGCACACCGTGGGTACGGCCCGCCTCGAGGTTGCTCGTGGCGCTGAAGCCGGCGATGTACGCGGCACGGGCCGCCGCGACGGCGGCGTGCTCGTGGGCGCGGCGCGACCCCATCTCGATGCACGGCCGACCGTCGGCCATGAGCGTCATGCGGCTCGCGGCCGACGCGACGGCGGAGTCGTAGTTGTAGATGCTCAGCAGCAGCGTCTCGAGCACGACGGCCTCCGCGAACGTGCCCTCGACGGTGAGGAGCGGGGCACCGGGGAAGTACAGGTCGCCCTCGCCGTACCCGCTGATGTCGCCGGAGAAGCGGTACGTGCTCAACCACTGCGCGGTCGCGTCGTCGACGACCTTGTGCGACACCATGAAGGAGATCTCCTCGTCGCCGAAGCGGAACTGCTCCACCGCGTCGAGGGCACGGCCGACACCGGCGACGACGCCGTAGCGGCGACCGGCGGGCAGCCGACGGGAGAACAGCTCGAACACACTGCGTCGTGAGGCGGTACCCGATCCGAGAGCCGCTCGCACCATCGTGAGCTCGTAGTGATCGGTCAGCAACGCGGTGCTGGGCGACGTCATGGGCAGAAGGTTAGTGCTCGTTGTCGTCTCCCCCTGTCAGAATGCTTCACATGACCGAGCAGCCTGGTGGTGGCACCGCCATCCAGGAGCGCGCCGAGGAGCAGCACCTGGGACAGGAGCCCTGGGTCTGCATCGTCTGGAACGACCCGGTGAACACGATGCAGTACGTCACGTACGTCTTCCAGACCCACTTCGGGTTCACCAAGGAGAAGGCGACCCGACTCATGCTGGAGGTCCACAACGAGGGCCGGTCCGCTGTCGCGATGGGCACCAAGGACGAGATGGAGCGCGATGTGACGGCGATGCAGGCCTACGGCCTGTGGGCGACGCTGGAGCCGGCCGCGTGAGGAGCGGTTTCGTACGGGACGACAGCGGCGACATCCTCTGGTACTGCCTGCCGTTCGAGGTCGGCCTCCTGGAGTCGATGGCCACCCAGCTCATCGAGCTCGTCGATGCGCCCGCGTGGTCAGAGGACCCCCTCGAGCGATGGGCGAACGAGCGCGACGCGGCACCGCTCGACAGGGACGACCCTGCGCTGGCCCGACTGTTCCCGGAGGCGTCGAGGAACTCCGAGGAGGCGTCGGAGTTCCGGCGCTTGATGGAGGGGGAGCTCCGCACACAGAAGGAGCGGGACGCGGCAACGGTGCTGGCGGCGTTGACGCCGGCCGAGGGACGCGTCGATCCCGAGGTGTCCATCCCTGTGCTTGAGCAGAACCCCTGGCTGCGGACGCTGAACGCCATGCGGCTCGTGCTCGGTGCGCGGCTCGGCATCGACGACGAGAAGGACGCCGAGCTGGTTGACGATCTCGACCCCGGCGACGAGCGGGCACCCGTCGCCGACGTGTACCACTGGATCGGCTACGTGCAGTCGCTGCTCCTCGACGCGATCACCGCCTGACCGGTCAGGGCTCAGAGGGCATCCGTCGGTGGCTGGACATGGCGAACGGGCGCCGGGTCCGGTCCGAAGCGCGCGATGACCAGACCGACGAGCGGCAGTGCCGTGGCCAGCATCGGCCAGATCGGCCAGTAGTAGTGGCCGGGCCCGCGCGTGAACACCCAGATGACGTTGAACAGGACCGCGAGTGCCAGCCACCCCGCGACGGATCGCGTGAGCACGAGCTGGGCGTTGCGTCGGGCGGGGTCGAGGCGGCCCACGATAGGCGGCATCGCCGCCGACGGCAGGCTGGTCAGGTTGGGGCCGGGTGTCGTGGGGACGCTGACGCCGGCGACGGCCTCGTTGAGCTCACGCAAGGACCACGCGGAGTCTGCTCGTTCGACGCGCGCGGCGAGCTCGGCGTCGGTCAGTCGCCCTTCAGCGTGTGCGGTGCGAAGGATCGAGTCGGCGTAGTCGCGGTCTGCCGTGGACGGGCGAAGCGTCGGCGCGACGGACGGGTCGACGCTGAAGCCGGGATGCGGCGGGGTCTGCCACTGGGACACGGTCGTACCTCCTCGATCTTCACGCTAGCCATGCCGGTGAAACAGCGGTAGAGCCCACGGGCGATGGGTGTCGACCACCCGGGACTCGTACGATGTGGCGGTGACCTCATTCCCCCGTGACGCGCCCATCGGGATCTTCGACTCCGGCTTCGGCGGGCTCACGGTGGCACGGTCGATCTTCGACCAGCTGCCGGGGGAGGACATCATCTACCTGGGAGACACAGCCCGTGCCCCGTACGGGACGAGGCGGATCGCCGAGGTGCGTGCGTACGCCCTGCAGTGTCTCGACCACCTCGTCGACCTGGGTGTGAAGTCGCTGGTCATCGCGTGCAACAGTGCGTCGGCGGCGGTGCTGCGCGACGCTCGCGAGCGCTACTCGGTCCCCGTCACCGAGGTCATCCTGCCCGCTGCGCGCCGGGCGGTGGCCGCCACGAAGACCGGCAACGTCGGCGTGATCTGCACGGAGGCGACCGCGACCTCGCGCTCGTACGACGACGCCTTCGCCGCGGCACCCCAGATCAGGCTGACGACCTCGGCGTGCCCGAGGTTCGTCGACTTCGTGGAGGCGGGCGTCACCGGCGGCTCGGAGCTGTTGGCCGTCGCCGAGGAGTACCTTGCGCCGATCCAGGAGGCGGGTGCGGACACCCTCATCCTCGGCTGCACCCATTACCCGCTGCTGACGGGCGTCATCTCGTACGTGCTCGGCGACGGCGTCACGCTCGTCTCCAGCGCCGAGGAGTGCGGCAAGTCGACGTTCTCGACGCTGACGCGCCGGGACCTGCTCCAGCCGGTACCGCGCGAGGGCTACCGGCGGTTCCTCACGACGGGCAACCCGGAGAAGTTCGCCGGCATCGGGCGCCGGCTCATGGGCGACTTCGTTGCGGACGTGGAGCCGCTGCCCGAGCTGGCATCCGACGATCTCGGACTTGTCGGCTTCCCCCGATAAGGTCGGCGCATGGCACGAATCGACGGCCGCGAGGCCGACCAGCTCAGGGACATCCGGATCACACGCAACTGGCTCGACCACGCGGAAGGATCGGTCCTCGTCGAGTACGGCAAGACCCGTGTCCTCGTTGCGGCGAGCGTGTCGGAGGGTGTGCCGCGCTGGCGCAAGGGCAGCGGGTTGGGGTGGGTGACGGCCGAGTACGCCATGCTGCCGCGCGCCACCCACACGCGCTCTGACCGCGAATCGGTCAAGGGCCGCATCGGCGGCCGCACTCACGAGATCTCCCGGCTGGTCGGCCGGTCGCTCCGAGGGATCATCGACTACTCGGCGCTCGGCGAGAACACGATCCAGCTCGACTGCGACGTGCTGCAGGCCGACGGGGGCACGCGTACGGCCTCGATCACCGGCGCGTACGTCGCGCTCGCCGACGCCGTGAGCTGGCTGCGCGATCGCAAGCTGCTCGTACGGGAGCCGCTCAAGGGCTCCGTCTCGGCGGTCAGCGTCGGCATCGTCGGCGGTGCGGAGATGCTCGACCTCGCGTACACGGAGGACTCGGCGGCCGACGTCGACCTCAACATCGTGGCGACGGGCGACGGCCGGCTGATCGAGGTCCAGGGCACCGCGGAGGCGGAGCCGTTCAGCCGTCAGCAGCTCGACAGGCTCCTCGACCTGGGCCTCGCCGGCTGCGCCGCGCTGACGCGGGTGCAGCAGGAGGCGTTGAAGGGGTGAGGCTGCTCATCGCGTCAGGCAACGCGAAGAAGGTCGTCGAGCTCCGACGCCTCGTCACACAGGCGGGTCTGAGCCTCGAGGTGGTGGGCCTCGGCGATGTACCGGCGTATGACGAGCCGGTGGAGAACGGCGACACGTTCGAGACGAACGCGCTGATCAAGGCTCGCGCCGGCGCCGCGGTGACGGGGCTTCCGACGTTGGCCGACGACTCGGGCATCGAGGTCGACGTGCTCAACAAGATGCCCGGCGTACGGTCTGCGCGATGGGCGGGGCCCGGTGCGACCGACACCGACAACCTCGAGCTGCTGCTGCGCCAGATCGCCGATGTCGAACCGGCGCGGCGACGTGGACGGTTCGTGTGCGCGATGGCGCTCGTGCGCCCGGACGGCACCGAGGAGGTGCTGCGCCGCACCATGGAGGGCGTGGTCATCGACGCGCCGCGGGGGAGCAACGGCTTCGGCTACGACCCGGTCTTCGTCACCGACGGGCACGACGTGACCAATGCGGAGCTGTCGCCCGACGAGAAGGACGCGGTGAGCCATCGCGGCCAGGCCGTACGTGCGATGCTGCCGCTGCTGGCGAAGCTGGAGGAGCAGCCGTGAAGGTCTACCTCGACCTGTTGGAACGGGTGCTCGCGCAGGGTGTCCAGCGCGACGACCGTACGGGCACGGGCACGCTGTTGGTGTTCGGGCACCAGATGCGGTTCGACCTCAGCCAGGGCTTCCCGATGCTCACGACGAAACGGATCCACGTACGGAGCGTGTTCGGCGAGCTGCTCTGGTTCCTGCGCGGCGACACGAACGTCGCGTGGCTCCACGAGAACGGCATCACGATCTGGGACGAGTGGGCCGACGCGAACGGTGACCTGGGGCCCGTGTACGGGGCGCAGTGGCGGTCGTGGCCCACTCCCGACGGTCGCCACGTCGACCAGATCAGCCAGGTCATCGAGCAGATCAGGAGCAACCCGTCGTCGCGCCGCCACATCGTCAGCGCCTGGAACGTGGGTGAGCTGGACAAGATGGCGCTGCCGCCGTGCCACGCGTTCTTCCAGTTCTACGTCGCCGACGGCAGGCTGAGCTGCGAGCTGTACCAGCGGTCCGCCGACATCTTCCTGGGCGTCCCGTTCAACATCGCGTCGTACGCGCTGCTCACCCACCTGGTCGCCCACGTGACGGGCCTCGAGGTCGGCGACTTCGTGCACACGCTCGGCGACACCCACCTCTACCTCAACCACCTCGAGCAGGCGAAGAGGCAGCTCACGCGCGAGCCACGGCCGTTGCCGACGCTGTGGCTGAACCCCGACGTGACCGCGATCGACGCGTTCACCCTCGATGACA
>DAIEHO010000219.1 GCA_027353565.1 Propionibacteriaceae bacterium | reverse complement strand
TGGATGCGGAGCGAGGATGACGCACACCCATGACGAAGTTCTCTTCGCGACCCTCATCGACCTGGCCGACACGACCGTCAGCGGGTTCGACCTCATCAGTCTGGCGGATCGCCTGGTCGGAGCATGTGTCGAGGTCCTCGGGGTGACGGCGGCCGGCATCATGCTCGCCGACAAGGAGAGCGCCCTCCGGGTTCTCGCCTCCACGAACGAGGAAGCTCGGATGCTGGAGCTCCTCGAGATACAGAACAACGACGGCCCCTGTCTGGAGGCGTTCCGGACCGGCAGGACCGTTGTGGGGGTCGACCTCTCGCTGCACGTCGGCCGGTGGCCGTCGTTCGCCCCCGCGGCGCTGGCAGCGGGGATCAGCACCGCTTACGCCGTCCCGATGCGTCTGCGCGACCAGGTCATCGGTGCCCTCAACCTGTTCCAGGTGGGGACCGACGCGTTCGGCCCGCACGAGCTGGACATCGCGCGGGTCCTTGCCGACATGGCCGCCATCGGGATCATCAACAGCTGGAACATCCGTGAGCAGGCCGTGCTGGCGGAGCAGCTCCAGGGCGCTCTCACGTCCCGGGTCATCATCGAACAGGCGAAAGGAGTCCTCGCCGAGCGTGAGGACATCTCGATGGGCCGTGCGTTCGACTACCTTCGGAGCACGGCCAGGTCGTCACGGCGTCCCATCGCGGACGTCGCCCGCGACATCGTTCACGGGCTACGTGCCGGGACCACGCGCCCGGAGGGGACGGCGGGCGGCCTTCGCGGAGAGGTCGGCGATCACCCGGGTGTAGTCTCGCAGTAGCGACGACTCCACGTCACGAGCCAGAACCGCTGTGATCTGCCGGAGTCGCCAACCGGACCTTCGTGGTTCCGCGAGAGGTGCCAGTCGGCAGACGTCTCGCCCAAGGTCGGCCTTCGGGTGTCGACCGTGACGGACGGATACCGGCCCAATGACACGTTTTGGCTTTGTGAGCACCTACCCACCCACACGCTGTGGACTCGCGACCTTCACGGCCGCGCTCGCGAAAGCGATCTCTGCGACCGGGGAGGACGTCTGCGACGTCATCCGCGTCGACGACCTCGTACCAGCAGGTCCCTCGCTCAACACGGCCTCGGTACGGGTCGTGGGCGACCTCCTGCCGGGGGATCGTTCGGGTCGCGCGCTCGCCGCGGACCGTCTCAACGACACGGACGTGGTGGTCATCCAGCATGAGTACGGCATCTACGGCGGCAGGGATGGCGAGGAGGTCCTCGACCTCATGGCCCAGGTCAAGGCCCCGACGATCGTCGTCATGCACACGGTGCTGCCGTCGCCGACACCCCATCAGCGCAGTGTCACCAGCCTGATCGGCGAGAAGGCCGACGCCGTCATCGCCATGACGCACACCGCGATGACGTTGCTGGTGGACCTGTACGAGGTGCCGCCGTCCAAGGTCCGGCTGATCCCGCATGGCGTCGCGTGGGCGCCCGCCGTCGTGCTGGCGAGCATCCACCTGCGTCCGACCATCCTGACCTGGGGCCTGCTCGGGCCCGGGAAGGGCATCGAGTGGGGCATCCGCGCGATGGCGCTGCTCCAGGACCTCGACCCGGCTCCCGTGTACCGGGTGCTCGGGCAGACGCATCCCAAGGTGGTCATCGACCAGGGGGAGCAGTACCGCCGTTCGCTCTCCCTGCTCGTCGACGAGCTCGGCATCAAGGGTGACGTGCAGATCGACGGCCGCTACCGCGAGTCGGCGGAGCTGGCCCTCGAGGTGGCCGCCGCAGACCTCGTCCTCCTGCCGTACGAGTCACGCGACCAGGCGACCTCAGGGGTCCTCGTCGAAGCGGTAGCCGCTGGGAAGCTCGTCATCGCCACACGCTTCCCCCACTCAATCGAGCTGCTGTCGCAGGGCGGCGGCGTGCTCGTCGAGCACGAGAACCCCGCGGAGATCGCCGAGGCGATCCGGTCCGCGCTCGGTGACCCGGCGCGCGCGATCGCCGCTCAGGCGGTGGCCCGCGAGTCGGCCCGGGCGAACAGCTGGACCGTGGTGGCGCAGACGTACAAGGCACTCGCCGTGGACCTCGCCAGCGTGGGCGTCGCCGGGTGAGCGGCGTCCCGCAGGAGCAGCCCCGACCGACGTACACGCACCTGTTGACGATGACCACCGGGCTGGGGGTCTACGAGCACGCACTGCTCCGAGAGCCGCGCGTCGAGCATGGTTACTGCACCGATGACGTCGCACGAGCGCTGGGGGTCGTCGTCCGCGAACGCCGGCCGACCCCGGAGCTCGTCCGGATCCGGGACGTCTACCTCAGGTTCCTGGACTGTGCCGTCTCGTCCACCGGTGCCGTGCACAACCGCATGGACGCCGCAGGGCAGTGGACGGACGACCCGGAGACCGACGACTGCTGGGGCAGGGCTGTCGCGGGTCTGGGTGCGGCCGTCCGCCGAGCGACCGAGAAGACGATCCGCGGCAGGGCGTTCTCCACCTTCGTCCGGGCGGCGCAGGGAAGGTCCGTCGACGTCCGCGCCAGCGCCTTCGCGGCGCTCGGGGCTGCCGACGTCCTTGCCGTACGACCCGACTGCCAGACGGCCCGCGAACTGCTCGGCGACTGCCTCGTACGGCTGCCCCGGGGTCTCGGCACTTCATGGCAGTGGCCGGAGAGCAGGCTCAGGTATGCGAACGCCAGCCTGTGCCACGCTCTGATCGTGGGCGGTGAGGCGCTCGGCGACATGGCGACCCGCGACCAGGGGCTCGCACAGCTCGGCGTCCTCCTCGCCATCGAGACCGGTCCGCACGGACATCTGTCACTCGCAGGTACCGACGGTCGGGGTCCGGACGACAAGGGGTCGATGTGGGACCAGCAGCCCATCGAGGCTGCCGCGATCTCGGCCGCCTGCCTCGATGCTCTGCGCGTCACCCACGACCGCCGATGGGCGGCTCCTGTCACCCAGGCATGGGCGTGGTTCACGGGAGACAACGACTCAGCGACCGTCATGTACGACGCACGCGACGGCGCCGGGTACGACGGCCTCGAACGAGACGGTCGTAACGAGAACTGCGGGGCCGAGTCCACGCTCGCTGCGTTGAGCGCGCTCCATGATGTCCATG
>DAIEHO010000280.1 GCA_027353565.1 Propionibacteriaceae bacterium | reverse complement strand
GAGCACACGACCACGCGCGGCGATCATCGCGGGCGTGTCTGCGTTCTGCGGCTGCGGGCCGCCGAGAAGGTTGAGGTACCCCTGCCGGGCGATGTCGAAGGTGTGCCCCTGGGGGCACCACGCGCTGGACGGGCCGAGCTCCAGGAGGTCGCGACAGTGCGGGCAGGTGAGCAACCCGGCTGCGACGTCGAGGCTCACCGCTCGCCGTCGGCCGTTGCGTGCTCGACCTCGGCCGGGCCCATCGACGCCGCGTCCGCGTCGGGCGATGGCGCTCGCGTCTGCCCGGTGGCTGCAACGCCGTCAGGTGATGCCTCCTGCTGGTCGGCCCGAGCGGCCGCCGACGCCTCAGCCGCCGCTCGCCTCAGCTTGCGCCGGTCGACGATGTCGCCGCGGATGAAGACGACCAGGCCTGTCAGGGCGATGCCGGTGAACATGTACCACTGCACCGCGTACCAGAAGTGCGGTCCGTCATCCAGCGTGGGCGTGGCGACGGGGAGGAACGCGCCCTCCTGCGCCGGTGTGACCTGCAGCAGGCCGATGTAGCCGTTGAAGACGTCCGTACCGAGCCATGCCCCGATCGCGGGGGCGTTGATGAGGCGTACGGCGCCCAGCGCCGGTGTGATCGCGTCCGCCGAGCCGTTCTCGCTGCGGCGGAGGTGTCCCATGACGGTCACGGTGCCGGCCGGCGGTGCGGGCAGGGACGTGGGAGGCGCCTCACCGGCTCCGCGCACGATGAAGCCGCGGTCGATGAGGACGGTCTTGCCGTCGTCGGTGTGCAGCGGCGTCACGACCTCGGTGCCGGTCGCTCCGTCGTTCGACCGGTACCGGACCTCGAGCTGGTGGCTCGCGTCGAACGTGCCCGTGACCGTGACGCGCTGCCACTGGTCGCCGTCCAGGACCACGGCGTAGCCGCGTTGCGACAGCGGGATGACGGGGTTGTTCTCGTGGGCGATGACGACCGCATTGCTCTCCTTGCGCGCCTCGAGGCGGTGGAGCTGCCACTCCCCGAGACGCATGAAGATCCCGCCGAGCACGACGACGAACACCAGCAGTCCCAGCCACCTCAGCCACAGTCGTCGCACGCCCTTGAGACTAGCCGCCGAGGGCTGGTCGGCCCCCGTCACGACGTCGTACGGTCATGCCCATGCGCTATGCGATCTTCCTGAGGGCGTCAACGTCGGCGGGATCACGGTCACGTCGGCCGACCTCAAGCGGGTGCTGGGAGAGCTGGGGCTGAGCGAGGTCAAGACCTATGTGGCGTCCGGCAACGTGACGTGCGAGAGCGACCAGGATGCCGGTCCGTTGCAGGAGCAGGTCGAGGCGGCCCTGGGCAATGCCTTCTCGTACGACGCGCACGTTCAGCTGTTCTCGCACGACGAGCTCGCCTCGATCGTGAGCGGCTATCCGTTCCGAACCGACGAGGACCACCACCGGTACGTGGTCCTCTGCGACTCCGCGGCCACGGCCGCCCGCCTCGGCACGATCGCCGTGGGCGACATGGAACAGGTCGAGGCGGCGGGACGGGTCGTCTACTGGCGCTGTCCGAAGGGCAGCACGCTGGACACGCCGTTCTCCAAGGCGGCCTCGTCCACGCAGTACAAGGCGCTCACTACGACCCGGAACCTCAACACGGTCGAGAAGATGCTCTGATCACAGGAGCGTGCGGATGGCGGCGATGATGCCGCGGAGGTAGTCGTCGACGACCGTGCGCTCTTCGTCGGTGAGCCGTGCGTCGGCCGCAACGAGCGCCTCGAACATCGGGCGCATCTGTGTGAGCACCTCGACGCGGCCCGAGTCGCTGATGGCCACGACCGTTCGGCGCTTATCGGTGGGGTGCGGCTGGCGCGTCACGTGGCCGCGGGACTCGAGGCGGTCGACGATCCCGGAGGAGGCGGCGGACGTGACACCGAGGGTACGAGCGAGGTCGTTCGGCCCGAGGGGACCGGCCAGCAGGTGACGCAGCGAATGCAGCTCGGACTCGCTGAGGCCGGTACGGCGGGCCAGTGCGTGGGGGAGCAGACCGGATGCGTCGGTGAGCTCCATGATCAGCTGCAGGGTGTCGGACTGACGCAGGCCCGGCACCTCGCCCTCGAGGGGAGGCGCGTTCCTGCGGCGGTCCGCGGAGCTTGTCCACTGGCTCGAGGTCTCGGTAATATCACTCACCTTCTTAGCAATCTGGTAAGTTACCTGAGGAGCCATCTTACTGGAGGAACGACATGCACGCTATCGCTCGGATCCTGACGTCCCGGCTGTGGTCGGCCGTCATCGCCGTCATCGCCGTGATCGGTTCCGGCCTGGTCATCGGGCTCATCGGCACCGCGAGCCATGCTGCGCTCCCGACCGACCAGTACCCCAACGGCTCGGACTCGCGCGCGGCCGTTCAGCTGGCCCAGGCACTCCCGGACACCAACTCGCTGGCGGCGGTGGTCGTGTTCAGCCGTGCCAACGCGCCCCTCACGGCGCAGGACCTGACCTGGGTCAAGGGACGTCTCGCGGCGGTCACGTCCGTCTCCGGGGTGACCGTCGCCAGCCCGGCCATCCCTTCGCAGGACGGGACGGCCGCTGTCGCCACACTCACGGTGGCCGGCACCTCGGCGGTCGTGGCCCGTGACGCCGTCACGGGGATCCGTACCGTTCTCGACACGTCGCGCCCCTCCGGCCTGTCCGCCCAGGTGACAGGGCCGGCCGGCATCACTGCGGACCTGGCGAAGGTGTTCGACGGGGCCAACTTCAAGCTGCTCGGGACCACTGCGCTCGTCGTGGCCCTCCTCCTCATCGTCACGTACCGCAGCCCCGTGCTGTGGCTCATCCCTCTCACCGTCGTGGGTCTCGCCGACCAGGTGGCGGGGTCCGCGGCCACCCACCTGCTCAACGCGTTCGGCATGTCGTTCGACCAGTCCACGACCGGCATCCTGTCCGTGCTGGTGTTCGGGGCGGGTACGGACTACGCCTTGCTGCTGATCTCGCGCTACCGCGACGAGCTGCGCCGGACCGACGACCGACGGCAGGCCATGGCACGCGCCTGGCGCCGTACGGTCGAGACTGTCACGAGCAGCGCTCTGACCGTGTTCGTGGGACTGCTCTCGATCGTGCTCTCGCTGTTCCCGTCCACGCGTGGTCTCGGGCTCGCCTGCGCCGTCGGAGTCGTGGTCGCGGCGACGTTCGTCATGGTCGTGCTTCCCGCCGCCTTGGTGTGTTTCGGGCGCTGGGTGTTCTGGCCCCGGATCCCGCGGTCGGGTGACGCCGGCATGACTGAGGCGCGCTCCCTGTGGCGCCGTGTGGGCGACACCGTGGCCAAGCGGCCGGCTGTGTTCGCCGCGGCCACCTTCGTGGTGCTGGTCCTGTGCGCGCTGCCGGTGGTGGGACTCAAAACGGGGCTCACCCAGTCCCAGCAGTTCATCAAGACACCCGAGGCGATCGTCGCCGCGGACAGGATCGCGCAGAGCTTCAGCGCGGGGAGCGTCGACCCGACCCGCGTTTACACGACAGCAGATGCGACGAAGGTGACGACCGCGATCAAGACGGTGGCCGCTGTCGACACCGTTCGGCCCGGAGCGACCGGCGGGGGAGTGACCGAGCTTCTGGTCTCGCTGAAGACGACCCCGTCGTCGGCTGCGTCGCAGCAGGCGATCCGCGACATCCGAGCGGCTGTGGCAGGCATCCCCGAGACCCACGTCGGCGGCACCGAGGCGCAGGCCCTTGACACGAACGACGCGGCCGCGAGAGACCAGGCGGTCATCCTGCCGCTGATCCTGGGACTCGTCCTGATCGCGCTCGTCCTGCTGCTCCGCTCCCTCGTTGCGCCGCTGATCCTCGTCGGGACCGTGCTCGTCACGTACGTCTCGAGCCTGGGCCTGTCCTGGCTACTGTTCACCAAGGTCATCGGGTTCCATGCGATGGACGCCTCCACGCCGCTGCTGGCGTTCGTGTTCCTCGTGGCCCTCGGTGTCGACTACAACATCTTCCTCGTGGGCCGCGCCGTCGAGGAGGCCCGCGACCACGGGGCGAGGGAGGCGATGATCCGCTCGCTCGCGGCGACGGGCGGCGTCATCACCAGCGCAGGCATCCTGCTCGCCGCGGTGTTCGCCGTACTCGGCGTCCTGCCCCTCGTGGCGCTGGCCCAGATCGGCGTCATCATCTGCGTCGGCGTCCTGCTCGACACGCTGGTGGTTCGCACGGTGCTCGTGCCGGCCCTCGCGCTGCTTCTGGGCGACGCGTTCTGGTGGCCGCGCCACGTCGGGCACACACCGTCCACCCGGGTGGGCGACGACGTCGAGGGAAGCACTGCCGGATCGGAGAGTTCGCAGATAGCCTGAGGTCCTCGCAACCAGGAGGGGTCACATGGCCATACGCGTCGGGATCCTCACGGCCGGCGGTGACAGCCCAGGGCTGAACGCCGCGATCCGTGGCTTCGGCAAGGCCGCCATAGGTCACCACGGCATGGAGCTCATCGGGTTCCGTGACGGCATCCGGGGCCTCGTCGAGAACCGGCACGTGGAGCTCGACGGTAGGGCGCTGTCCGGCATCCTCACGATCGGTGGGACCGTGCTGGGCACGAGCCGCGACAAGGTCCACAAGATGAGCGTCGACGGCGAGGTCCGGGACATGCGCGAGACCGTCCTCGAGAACTGCGAGAAGCTCGGTCTGGACGCCGTGGTCATGCTGGGCGGCGGCGGTACGGCGAAGAACGCGCTGCGGTTGGCACAGGC
>DAIEHO010000279.1 GCA_027353565.1 Propionibacteriaceae bacterium | reverse complement strand
GACCGGTCGAGCTGTCGCGGAGCCACCTGCTCGGCCGACTGCGTGCGGGTGACCGGACGGTGATCGTCGGTTAGCCGGCCCGATCCCCGGTCAGAACGTCGGCGAGCACAGCGCCCGCCGCGACGACGACTGTCGCGTGCGGTCGGTCGAGCATCACTCGGGAAGCTCGTCGTCGTCCTCCGGGTCAGGCCCCCACCCGGCTGTGAACAGGATCTCCGCCCCCTGCGTGTCCTCGACCACCCGGGCCAGCAGCTCGGAGGCGGTTCTCGAGCGCAACAGCGCGTACTGGTCCAGCGAGCTGAGCGGCGCGATGCCGGCGACCTGCCAGATGCGCTGCGTCGGCTCGGTCGACAGTTCGACGTCGGCCCGCCAGGGCAGCTCGACGAACTCACTCGCGTGTGAGAGGGTCGCACGCACCACAGCCTCGGCGGCCTCGAGCTCTGAGGGGGTCGACTCGTCGACCTCCAAGGCGGCCAGCTCACGCACCTCGGCCCGCGGGAATGGGTCGTCCTGCAGCCAGCGGACCACCTCGAAGCGTGTGGCGCCGGTGGCGAGAAGCTCGATCGAGCCCTCGGTCACCTCCACCGTGACGATGCGCGCGACCGTGCCCACGTCGAACCGCACATCGCCGCCCCCGACCTCGGAGCCTCGCTCGATCAGCACCACCCCGAACTCCTGCGCGGCCTCCCCCAGGACGGCCGACAGCATCGCGACGTAACGGGGCTCGAACACTCGCAGCGGCAACGGCATGCCCGGGAACAGCACCGAGCCGAGCGGGAACATCGCGAGCTCACGCGTGGCGCTGGTCATGGTGCGATCCTGCCGGACGCACGCCGGTGACGCGAGCCGGGACGACAGAGCCATCACCAGCCGCGCTGCCCCCACTCGGTCAGGTGCGGGCGTTCGGCGCCCAGGGTCGTGGGCTTCCCGTGACCGGGAAGGACCAAGGTGTCGTCGCCGTACACATCGAAGATCCGGGTGGTGACGTCGGCGAGCAGCGAGGCGAAGCGCTCGGCGTCGTGGTTGGTGTTCCCGACACCTCCCGGGAACAGGGAGTCGCCGGTGAAGAGGTGCACTGGGCCGCCGAAGGGTACGTACGCGAGAGCCACAGAGCCCGGGGTGTGGCCGCGGAGGTGGATCACGGTGAGGTCGAATCCCTCGACGGCGACGATGTCGCGGTTCTTGAGCAGGACGTCCGGCTTGACACCGGTCTGGCCGGTGATGGCCTGTGCGTCGGCCGCGCCCGCCGCCGTCCGTACGCCGGTCTCGTCGACGAGCTCACGCAGCGCTCGGATGTGGTCGTGGTGTGAGTGCGTGGTGATGATGAGCGACAGCCGGGTCCGCTCGGAGGCGTCGCGGGCGGACGCCTCGAGCAAGCGGCGGATCTTGCGGATCCCGCCAGCCGCGTCGATGAGCACCTGGGCGCCGCTGTCCTTGCTCGTCACGAGATAGACGTTGTTGTCCATGTCGGTCACGGACACGCGCCGGATCGTGACCAAGGGCAGGTCGTACAGGCTCGTCTCGTCCGGCATAGCCCGACGATAGCCATCCGGGCGGTCGTCCGTGCGTCAGCGGGCCGACCGCGTGGAGAACGGTCGCTCAGCGCTCCACGTGGGCGAGGCTTCGCAGACCTCGCTCGATGTGCCAGGCAGCGAACGCCGACACGAGGCCGGATGCCGACCGCTGCACGCTCGGCGACGACTTCGCCACCCCGTCCCAGTCGCCCGACAGCAGCGCGCCGAGATGCGCCGCCGTGGAGACGTCGACGCGCGCCGACCCCGACGGCCTGCACGCGAGGCAGACCATGCCACCCGTGCTGGGGTTGAAGAACTCCAGCCGGTCCTTGCCGCCGCACAGTGCACACTCGGCCAGCGACGGCGCGTAGCCGGCGATCGCGAGAGCACGCAGGAGGTACGAGTCGAGGATCTGCGCGCTCGGACGAGCGTCGCCCTCACCGAGCGCACGCAGTGCTCCCACCAGGAGCATGTAGTGCTGCACGGACGGCTCCCCCTCTTCACCCACGAGCCGATCCGCGGTCTCGAGCATCGCGTGGCCCGCCGTGTACCGGGGGTAGTCGCCCACGAGCGGCTCGCCGAACGCGTCGCGGCTCACCGCCTGAGCGACGATGTCGAGGCTCCGGCCGACGACGAGCTGGAGGTCGACGTGGCTGAACGGCTCGAGCCTGGCGCCGAACTTCGAGGTGGAGCGACGTACACCCCGCGCCACCGCACGCACCTTGCCGTGCCTGCGCGTGAGCAGCGTGATGATGCGGTCGGCCTCGCCCAGCGAATGCGTGCGCAGGACGACCGCCTCATCGGTGTACGTCGGCACGGTTCGCTCCCTCGATCGTCTCCATTGTCGCCGGTCATGCGCGATCCGGAAGCACCACCACGCGATCGGCCGCAGTGCCGGGAGCCTTGTCCGGGAATACTCGGGAGCGGTACCGGCTTGCAGCCCATGGCGGAACCTAGGTCAGGAGAGCACGTGGCGAGCGCGGACAGAGCCGGTATCGGTCTTCGATCGGAGCGCGGACCGCTCCTGCTGGCCATGATGCTGTCGACGGGGCTCGTCGCCATCGACTCGACCATCATCGCCACCGCGGTGCAGTCGATCGTCGCCGGCATCGGCGGCTTCGCCCAGTTCCCTTGGCTGTTCTCCGTGTACATGCTGGCGTCGGCTGTCACCGTCCCCGTGTACGCGAAGCTGGCCGACACCATCGGCCGCAAGCCGATCATGATGTTCGGCATCGGGGTCTTCCTGCTCGGGTCCGTGCTGGCCGCCGCCGCTTGGAGCATGCCCAGCCTCATCGCCTTCCGAGCGATCCAGGGCATCGGGGCCGGTGCCGTGCTGCCGATGTCGATCACGATGGTCGGCGACATGTACACGCTCGAGGAGCGCGCTCGTGTCCAGGGGTACATGGCCAGCGTGTGGGCGATCGCAGCCGTCGTCGGCCCCACCCTCGGAGGCGTCTTCGCCCAGCTCGACCTCTGGCGAGGCATCTTCCTCATCAACATCCCTCTCTGCCTCGCGGCGGCCTGGATGATCTGGACCCGGTTCAAGGAGAAGGTCGACAGGCGGGTGCATCGGATCGACTACGCGGGAGCGACCTTGTTCACGGTGGCGCTGTCGTTGCTCATCCTCGGCGTGCTCCAAGGCCAGGCCTGGGGCTGGACCTCGGGACCGACCCTCGGCGTGCTGGGCGCCGGTGCCGCTCTGCTGGTGGTCTTCGCGTTGGTCGAGCGACGTGCCGCCGAGCCGGTGCTGCCGTTCGCACTCCTGGGCCGACGCCTGCTCCTGTCGACGAACCTGCTCGGGTTCTTCGTCGGCGCGGGGCTCATCGGGCTCACGGAGTTCGTCCCCACGTTCCTCTCGGTCACGACGGGGGCGGCCCCGATCATCGCCGGTCTGGCCCTGGGCGCGCTCACGATCGGCTGGCCGATCGCGGCGACGCTCGCGGGCCGCGCGTACCTGAGGTTCGGCTTCCGCTCCACGGCGGTCTTCGGAGGCAGCGTGCTGGTGCTCGGTACGGCCGCGCTGAGCATGTCCACGCGGTACCCCTCGATCGTTCTCGTCGCCGGCATCTGCTTCGTCATCGGCGCCGGGTTCGGGTTCTCGGCCGTGACGACCCTCGTCGCCTCGCAGTCCAGCGTCTCCTGGGAGGAACGCGGCGTCGTGACGGGGACCCAGATGCTGTTTCGTTCCGTCGGGCAGGCTTTGGGTGCCGCCATCCTCGGTGCGGTTGCGAACGGCGTCATCGCTGCGCACGGCGGCAACGAACATGACCGAGCGACGATGACCGCGGCCGCCACGTCGGTGTTCCTCGCCGCCACAGGTATCGCCGTGCTTCTGCTCGTCGCGGCGCTCTCGATGCCACGGCAGGCTCCCAGCCTCGCCGCACCCCAGACGCGGGAGACGATCGCCGAGCTGGGCTGATCCCGCCGCGGTATCGTCACGTCGTGCCCGTCCGCCGTGAACCGCGCCCACCGGTCCCCCATCCTTCGGGCGCGCGCCCGCCCCAGATCCCCAGGGAGCTGGTCCCGCGACACGTGGCCATCGTCATGGACGGCAACGGCCGTTGGGCGAAGGCACGAGGCCTGCGGCGTACCGAAGGCCATGCGCGGGGCGAGGACGCGCTCTTCGACGTCATCGAGGGCGCGATCGAAATGGGGATCCCGTACCTGAGCGCGTACGCGTTCTCGACGGAGAACTGGAAGCGCTCCCCGGACGAGGTTCGCTGGCTCATGGGGTTCAACCGCGACGTGATCCACCGCCGCCGCGACCAGCTCGACGCCCTCGGCGTACGCATCCGCTGGGCAGGCCGTCGACCGCGCCTGTGGGGGTCGGTCATCCGTGAGCTCGAGGACGCCGAGCGGCAGTCCGAGAAGAACACCGTCCTCACGCTCCAGTTCTGCGTGAACTACGGCGGCAGGGCCGAGATCGTCGACGCCGTACGGAAGGTGGCCGAACTGGCCCGGGACGGCAAGCTCGACCCGAAGCGGATCACCGAGGAACGCTTCCGCCACTTCCTCGACGAGCCCGAGATCCCCGACGTCGACCTGTTCTGGCGGTCGAGCGGCGAGCAGCGCTCCAGCAACTTCTTGCTGTGGCAGTCGGCCTACGCGGAGTTCGTCTTCTCGGA
>DAIEHO010000257.1 GCA_027353565.1 Propionibacteriaceae bacterium | reverse complement strand
GACGACGACTTCGACCTGGCCGCGGAGAGGCTGGACGACGACTTCGACATCGCGACCGCGCGTGAGCAGGGCCATCACCGGCCCGCAGAGGAACGCGACCCGTCGGAGGCCGGCGAGGTGGTCGACGGCTCGTGACCTCCGGGCATCCCGCCCGGGTCCGGGCGGTGATTCCGCTTCGAACGTGTGGTTGTGGCGGGGATGGATGCGGGGATCGGCGACCTCGGCCCCCGACGTGGTGGTTATGAGCCTTGAATGGGTGTCCGTAACCACCATCTCGAGGCGGTGCGGCGTCTTCGCGAGGCGCGGGCCGGCCGTAACCACCATGTCGAGGCACTCTGACGACAGGGTGCTCGCCGGTGGTGGTTGCGGGGTCGGCCCTCGACCGACGCAGGTAGCAGGGCAAGGATGGATGCATGACCAGCCATGATTTCGACCACGACCAGGAGAACCTGTTCCAGCGGCCCGTCCCCGACCCTCTGTACGCGCCGGGCACCGAGGGCCCGACCGAGCTCGAAGCTTTGGATGGACCCGACCCGGAGTCGATCGAGGTGGCCCGTGCCGCCGTCGAGGAGGCCAAGACCGACGCGGTGATGAACCACTACCGCATCTAGTCGGCCCGCGGAACGCCTGTCGCCGACACGCTCGTGACGGGCGGTCCCGAGCAGGGGTCACCGCGGCCCTGAGCGAAGCGGTCGAGAACATCTGCACCGCGGGGTTTGAGTTTGGGTCGTGGGGGTATAAGTCGATTACTCAACGAGGAGGACCGTCATGGCCGAATCAGAGCGCTGTCCCGTCTGTGGCATGCAGGTGGACCCCGAGTCGTCGCCGTCCACGTCGTACGACGGGCAGACCCATCACTTCTGCTCGAACGACTGCCTCACCACGTTCGAGCAGGAACCGCAGAGCTACCTGTCCGAGAGCATGTAGCTCCGCATCGCACAGAGCCGCCGGGTCCATCCCCAAGGGCCCGGCGGTTGCGTGTCGGGACTGGTGACGTCGCGGGTCAGCGGATCAGCCGTCGACTCCCAGCCAGGTGCCGGCGTCGCGGGCGGCGTCGAAGACCGCGAGCACGGTGCGCTTGTCGAGGACCGCCGGCAGTCCGGCGAAGTGTGCGACGAGGCGGCGCCGGTTGACGATCGCGACGTCGGAGGGTGAGTTCTTCATGGTCAGGGACGCGGCGCCGACGGGTACGACCAGTCCGTACGCAGCGATCGGCATGCCTGTCGCCTCAGAGAGCCGCCGGCTCGCGTTGCTGGCCTCGTGGCGCGCGTTGCGGACGTACCAGGTCTTTTCGCCGTTCACCATGAGCATGTCGCCGGACACCCAGATGCGGGCGTCGCGGTGGTGCTT
>DAIEHO010000240.1 GCA_027353565.1 Propionibacteriaceae bacterium | reverse complement strand
AAGCACCCGAACCCCGGGGTCCCGGACATGCGGATCGCATGGGAGACGCAGCAGCTGGCGGAGAGGCTGGGCCTCGTCGGGCGCCACGTCTTCTTCAACTCGGGCTGGGTGCCCTACTCGGAGCGCTCCGACCACCTGCTCGACGCGGACGTCGGCGTGTCGACCCACTTCGACCACGTCGAGACGGAGTTCTCGTTCAGGACGCGGATCCTCGACTACCTGTGGACCGGACTGCCCATCGTCGCCACGGTCGGCGACTCGTTCGGGGACATCCTCGACTCGGAGGGCATCGGTCGCGGGGTTCCCGCCGAGGACGTCGATGCGCTCGAGAAGGCACTCGAGGAGATGCTGTACGACGAGGCGGCCGCAGCCGCGGCGCGGGTGAACGTCGCCCGGTACGCCGAGCAGTACCGCTGGTCGCGCGTCCTGCAGCCCCTCATGGAGTTCGCGGCCGCGCCGCACCGCGCCGGCGACCACGTGCTGATCGCCCCGCCCGCCGCGGCCGAGCCACCGCCGCTGCCCGGCGCGCCGACACTGGGCGGCTACGCCCGCGTCCTCGTACGGTCGCTGCGTGCGGGAGGGATCCCCGAAGTGACCCGACGAGCCAAGGGGTTCATCGCGAGGCGCTGGCCGCGCAAGGAGTGACCCCGCCCTCGCCACCGGCAGGTGGCGTCCGGACCCCCCACATCCCATGAAAGGTACGACCGATGATCTTCGCCGTCCAGTACGAGTTCGTGGCCGAGCAGACCGACAGGCGCCTGGCGGCCCGGCCGACGCACCGTGAGTGGCTCGCTTCGCTGAAGGCGGACGGCCGGCTCGTCCAGGCGGGTCCATTCGGCGACGGTCTCGGGGCCCTGCTGGTCCTCGACGTCGAGGATGAAGCCTCCCTCGCCGAGGTGCTGGCCGAGGACCCCTACCCGAAGGACTCGTTCGTGGTGACGTCAGGTCGGGCCTGGACCACGCTGTTCGACTTCGGGCGCTGAGTCCGCGAGGAGAAACGCGGGCCACGGCTGCCGTCGGCGCCGATAGCCTGTGCTGACGCCCACGACAGGAGTTCCGATGACGCAGCCCGAGACCCTGGCCATCCACGCCGGTCAGACGATCGACCCGACGACGCACTCGTTGGCCGTACCGATCTACCAGACCGTCGCGTACGGCTTCGACGACGCCGAGCACGCAGCCGACCTCTTCGCGCTGAAGACGCCGGGCAACATCTACACGCGGCTCATGAACCCCACCACGTCGGTCCTCGAGGAGCGCGTGACGGCGCTCGAAGGGGGCATCGGCGCGCTGGCGACCTCATCGGGCGCGGCCGCGATCACGTACGCCGTGCTCAACCTGGCGCGCGCCGGCGACAACATCGTGTCGGTCTCCACCCTGTACGGCGGGACGTACGCGCTTTTCGCGAACACACTGGCGCAGTTCGGCATCGAGGCCCGTTTCGTCAGCCCTGACGACCCGGCGGTTCTCGACGGTGTGGTCGACGAGAACTCCAAGCTGGTGTTCTGCGAGTCGATCGGGAACCCGGCGCTCAACATCGTCGACCTCGACGCCTGGTCTGCGAAGGCGCACGAGCTGGGCCTGCCGCTCATCGTCGACAACACGGTGGGCACGCCGATCCTGTGCCGTCCCTTCGACCACGGCGCCGACATCGTCGTGCACTCCACCACCAAGTACATGGGTGGCCACGGCACTGCCCTGGGCGGCGTCCTCGTCGACTCCGGCCGGTTCGACTGGGCCGCCCACGCCGATCGCTTCCCGGTCATCACGGCGCCGGACCCCGCCTACCACGGGGTGGTCTGGACCGAGGCGGCCGGCGCGGCGGCGTACATCATCCGTGCCCGTACGGTCCTTCTCCGGAACACCGGCGCCACGCCGGCACCCATGAACTCGTTCCTCACGCTCCAGGGCATCGAGACGCTCGCGCTCCGTATGGAGCGGCACTCCACCAACGCCCTGACGATCGCGAAGCACCTCGAGGGTCACGACGCGGTGGCCTGGGTGAACTACCCGGGCCTCGAGTCCAGCCCGGCCAAGGCCATCGGCGACCGGGTGCTCACCGGCAAGGGCTACTCGGGTCTGGTCTCGTTCGGTCTCACGGCGGGCCGCGCCGCCGGTGAGGCGTTCATCGGCGCCCTCGAGCTGTTCAGCCACGTGGCCAACATCGGCGACGTCCGGTCGCTCGCCATCCACAACGCCTCCACGACCCACTCCCAGCTGAACGAGGCGGAGCTCGTGGCTGCCGGCGTGCCGCCGGAGATGGTCAGGCTGTCAGTGGGCATCGAGCACGTCGACGACCTCATCGCCGACATCGACCAGGCTCTCGCGAAGGCAGGTGCCTGAACCCCGGTGACATCGTCTGACGGGGTCGGGATCGTCGAAACGCGCACGGCAACCCTCTTCGACCCGGCCCACCCGCTGGAGCTCACCCGCGGCGCCACGCTGGCGCCCGTCGAGGTGGCGTACGAGACGTACGGGACCCTCAGCCCCGCTCGCGACAACGCCGTGTTCATCTGCCATGCCCTCACCGGAGACGCGCACGCGGCCGGCTACCACGCCGGTGCCGACCGGCCTGGCTGGTGGGACAACCTCATCGGGCCGGGCCGGCCGCTCGACACGAACCGGCTGTACGTGGTGTGCGCGAACCTCCTGGGGGGGTGCCAGGGCACCACGGGCCCGTCGTCGATCGACCCTGTCACCGGCCGCGCGTACGGGCTCGACTTCCCGCTCCTGGACATGGGGGACTTCGTCACCGTGCACCGGGCACTGCTGGCACACCTCGGCATCGAGAAGCTGCTCGCCGCGTTCGGGGGGTCGCTGGGCGGGATGCAGGTGCTCGAGTGGGCACTCACACATCCCGAGGACCTGCGTCACGCCGTGGTGATCGCCGCGTCGTCACGGCTGTCCGCGCAGAACATCGCCTTCAACGCGGTCGCCCGCGAGGCCATCACCCGTGACCCGGGCTTCTCCGGCGGGCAGTACGTGGCCGAGGGGACGCTGCCGGACCGTGGGCTGTCGATCGCTCGCATGATGGCGCACATCACGTACCTGTCCGAGGAGGCGATGGCGGACAAGTTCGGCAGGGCGCCGCAGCAGGCCGAGTCGTCACCCGGCTTCGGGGCGGACTTCGCGGTGGAGAGCTACCTGCGTCACCAGGGCGAGGCGTTCCTCGAGCGGTTCGACGCGCTCAGCTACCTGTACCTCACCCGGGTCATGGACTACTACGACCCGTTCTCGCGGGACCACGCGACCGACGCCGCGGCGGCCGCGGGTGTGAGGTTCCTGCTCGCCAGCTTCACCTCCGACTGGCGGTTCTCGTCGCTGCACTCGCGGCGCATCGTGCGCCACCTCGAGCATGCCCGGATCCCCGTGACGTACCGGGACCTCGAGACGGCCGGGGGGCACGACTCGTTCCTGCTGGAGATCGAGCCCTACCACGAGACCATCCGTGCGTACCTGGACCGCGCGCTGGAGGAGCTCCGATGACGCTGCGTTCCGACCTGGCACTGGTCGCCCACCTGGTCACGCCCGGGTCCCGCGTGCTCGACCTCGGGTGCGGGACCGGCACGCTGCTCGGACACCTGGCCGCGGAGAAGGGGTGCTCCGGTACGGGGGTGGAGATCGACGGCGACGCCGTCCTCGTCGCCATCCGGTCGGGGGTCTCGGTCATCGAGCTGGACATGGACCACCAGCTGTCCGAGTTCGCCGACCACTCGTACGACGTCGTCGTCCTGTCGAGGACGCTCCAGACGCTGCACCGACCGCACGTGGTCCTCGAGGAGATGATCCGGATCGCTCCGCGCGTCATCCTGTCCATGCCGAACTTCGGCTACTGGCGCAACCGCGTCCGGCTGGCCCGGGGGCGGATGCCGATGTCGAAGGAGATGCCGTACGACTGGTACGACACCCCCAACCTGCACCACGCCACGCTGCTGGACCTCGAGGACCTGTTCCGGACCGCCGGGCTCGTCGTTCTGGAGCGCATCCCGTTGTCCGTCGACGGGCAGCCTCTCAGGCTGACCCGAGGACTGGCCACGTGGGCCGCGGGCTCAGCCGTGTACGTGCTGGGCGGGGCCTGACCTCGGCCCGGGTCCGTCACCGGTGGGTCAGATCAGACCCTTGGACGTGAGCCACGCCTTGGCGATGTCGGCAGACTTCATCTGCTGGTTGACGCTCTGGGAGTTGAGCTTGCGGAGGTCGTCGGCGGACAGCTGAGCGTCCACCTTGTTGATGGCGTCGGCGGCGGTCGTGTTCACCCTGCTCGACACCACGGGGATGATGTTCTGCGGCAGGATGAGGTTCTTCGGGTCCTCGAGGACCACGAGGTTGTTGGCGACGATCGACGGGCTGGCCGAGTAGATGTCGGCGAAGTCCGCCTTGCCGTCGGTGAGCGCCTTGACGGTGAGCGGGCCGCCCGAGTCCTCCACGGGGATCACGGTGATGTCCACGCCGTACATGCTCTTCAGCCCCGGCGGGCCGTAGGGGCGCGTCGCGAACTCGCTGTTGGCGGCGATGGTCAGCTTCTTGTTCACCTTGCTGAGGTCGGCGAGGGAGGTGACGCCGTACTGGGTGGAGAACGCCGACGTCGTCGTGTACGTGTCCTGGTCGTTCGCGGCAGCCGGGGTCAGCACACGGATGCCTGACGGCAGGACCTTCGTCAGGGCTGCCTGGATGGATGCGCTGTCAGTCGCCGTGGCCGTCTTGTCGAGGTACTGGAGCAGGTTGCCGTTGTACTCGGGGAACACGTCGATCGATCCCTTGAGGATCTCCGGCAGGTAGACCTCGCGCTGGCCGATCTGGTACTGCCTCGTGACGGTCATGCCCGCCTTCTCGAGGACCTGGGCGTACAGCTCGGCGACGATCTCGTTCGAGTAGTACTGCTGGGAGCCGACGACCAGGGGGCCGCTGCTGCCCGTGCTCGCAGCTGAGCTCGACGACGACAGGGGGTTGTTCGATGAGCAGGCGGACAGCGCGGTCAGTCCGGCAAGGGCGGCGAAGCCACGGCGGGTGAGGAACATGTCAAGGGGCCTTCCGGGCGGGGCGTCTGGTGCAGTCGATCCCCAGAACCTGTGTCGACGGGTCGATATTCCCGCGCCACTCGCTCGATGGGCCTAACGATTGCGCATCGCTTCGACGAGCCGGCCGGCCGGAGACCCGAGCGCCAGCTCGGTTGTCAGCGCCTCGAAGACCTCGGGATGCGCCACCTCGCGCGGCAGGGTCAGGTCGCCGGGAAGGTGCAGATCCGTCCTCACGGCCACCACCTGCCGTGCCCTGCCGATGTAGTCGGCCGCCGCGCTGAGCTTCGCGGCGACGCTGGGGGAGAGGGTGGTGGCTGCGGCGATGCCCTCGAGGTCGCCGTGCTCGGCGAGCAGCGCGGCGGCGGTCTTCTCACCGATCCCCGCCACCCCCGGGAGCCCATCAGAGGCATCTCCACGCAGAACGGAGTAGTCGACGTACTGCGCTCCACAGATCCCGTACCTCGTCGCCAGCCAGGCGTCGTCGACGGTCTCGTACTTGGAGATTCCGCGCGCCACGTACAGGACGGTGACATCGTCGGTGACGAGCTGGAACAGGTCCCGGTCGCCGGTGACCACGTCGACGTGCCCGGGAGCGCTCGTCGCGAGGCTGCCGATGACGTCGTCGGCCTCGTAGCCGTCGGCACCCACCATGGGAATACCCGCGGCCTGGAGCACCGCCGAGATGAGCGGGACCTGGACGCTGAGCGCGGCGTCCGCGATCTCCGCCACCCCGGAGGCGGCACCGCGCCCGCCCGCGCCGATCGGTAGACGCGGGTCGGCCTTGGTCGCCGGGAGGCCGCCGGCCACGCGGTGGGCCTTGTACGAGTCGACCAGCGCCACGCGCCACTCAGGGCGCCAGTCGTTGTCCCAGCAGGCCGCGACCTCGTCCGGATGGGTCTCGCGGACGAACTTCGCGATGATGTCCAGCAACCCGCGGACCGCGTTCACCGGTGTCGTGGCATCGGCTGCGTACAGGACCGGGACGCCGAAGTATGCGCGGAAGTACAGGGAAGCCGTGTCGAGGAGCAGGCGGCGAGGCGACATGGGCAGAGGCTACCGCTCGTGGCGGCGGCCACAGCGCCCTGCGGATGACCCACACCGCCCTGCGGATGACGGAGCCTGCAGTACGCTCTCGTGGCGTGACGACAACCGCGGCGCAGGCATCCGTCATGTCCACGTCGGGACGTCTGTCACCGGGCGCACGACGAGGCCTGGCCGCGGTCGCCGGCATCCTCACGGCGCTGGCCTTCCAGCCGTACAACCTGTGGCCCCTCGTCGTGGTGGGCGTCGGGTTGCTGACCGTCATCGTCCGCGGTCGTCGCCTGCGCGAGGGCCTCGGCGCCGGGTACGTGTTCGGGGTGGCCTTCCTCGCGCTGACGGTCGGCTGGACGTACGTGATCGCCATCCCCGTGGCCATCCTCCTCGTCGTCGTGTGGGCCCTGTGGTTCGCCGGAGTCGGCCTGGTCACCACGCTGGTCGCACGGCTGCCCCTGTGGCCCCTGTGGGCCGCCACCGAATGGGTCCTGGTCGAGTACCTCTACTCGCGTGTCCCGTGGGGCGGCT
>DAIEHO010000233.1 GCA_027353565.1 Propionibacteriaceae bacterium | reverse complement strand
CAGGACCGTACGGAAGCTGCTTCTCCGGACCCACCGACGACTCGTCCAACGCGCCACACCCCTCTCAACCGCCACCACAGGGGGGACACACTAGGGCTGCCTTGGTTAAGGCCCCGCTGCGGTCGGTTTGTGCTTCAACCGATGATCTGGCGACCCTGCCGTGGCCACGGTCGGCGACAACGGGAGCGATGCCACCGATCTCCCCAGATCGCTCAGCGATCCGTCGACAGTGTCATCGTGACCAGGTCAGTGCCTATTCCGGCCGGTCCACCACCGCGGTCACGCGCGGCTTGTTCACACCGCGGCGCCGGGCGAGCACTCTTCGTGCTGCCGGCTCCTGACGCGCACACGCCACGAGGAGACCAATGGCAGCGACGGTGGCGATGAGGCTGGAACCGCCGTAGGACAGGAACGGCAGCGGGACTCCCAGCACAGGCAGGAGGCGGAGAACGACGCCCATGTTGAGGGCGGACTGGAACATCATCCAGGCGCCCACACCGGTGGCCACGTGACGATACATCGTGGAGTCGGAGCGGCTCGCGATGCGGAAGGCCGCATAGACGAGCACGGCGAACAGCAGGATCACGGCGACCACACCCACCAGACCCAGTTCCTCACCGATGACGGCGAAGATGAAGTCGTTGTGGGCTTCCGCGAGCATGCCCCACTTCTGCTTCGACTCGCCGAGACCGACCCCCCACCACCCGCCTGACGCCAGGGCGTACATCGCCCGCAGCGACTGCTCATTGACTCCCTGGGTGTCAACGTTCGGGTTGAGGAAGCCGAAGATCCGTCGCATCCGGTTCGGCGACGCGACGACGAGTCCGAGAATGACCGTCCCCGCCAGCGCGGCGACGGCCCCGAGGACCCGTAGCGGTATCCCTGCGGCGAACAACACGAACCCGATCATCGCTGCGAGGACCATCGAGGTCCCGAGATCGCCCTGAAGCACGACGAGACCGACGACGAGGCTGGTCAACAGCAGGTACGGGATGAGCTCCTTGGGTCTGCCGAGCAGCTTCTCCTTGCGGGTGAGCTGATCCGCGCCCCAGACGACGATCGCGAGCTTCGCGAACTCCGAAGGCTGCAGCCGTGTCAGAGACGAACCGAACTGGACCCAGTTCCGGTTCCCGTTCACGGTCACGCCGAGCGGCGTGAAGGTGAGCATGAGCAGGATCACCGTGATGATGAGGGCGGGCCAGCCCATCGAGCGCAGCAGACGCGGCGAGAGCCGCGTCACAAGCCAGGCGACGCCCAGGCCGAGCACCAGGAACATCACTTGCCGCTTGGCGAAGTAGTACGGGTCTCCGTAGTTCACCTGTGCGTACACGCTCGATGCCGAAAGCACCATGAGCACGCCGAAGCCCATCAGCAGGCCCGCGGTCGTCAGCACCAGGTAGAGGCTGGCCAGAGGCGTGTCGAGCGCATGCCTGATGGATCCCTTGCTGCGAACGCTCGATGCGGTGGGAACCGTCCTCTGGGACGTGCGTACGGGCATGGCGACCTCAACCGATCTCGTGACGGTGTCTGACGGCGGCCGCGAACGCGTCGCCCCTGGGGGTGGCGCCCGCGTACGTGTCCTCGCATCGGGCCGCGAGCAGGACGGCGCCACCCGGCTCAGCCAGGAAGCGCGCAGCACCAACCACCCCGTCCATCGCCCCAGTCTCGGCGCTGTCCACGGCGATAGCGCGTAACGTCGGGCGCGTGTCCCCCTGTGGATCCGAGACTCTCGACACCCCGAGCGCTCGCCTCGCACGGCGTTGACACCGCAGGACGCCCGGGAACAGGCTCGCCCCAGCGCCGGTGGGTGACCCGCCGGCGATCTCTGCCGCCCGGCCGCTCGCCCGTCGTCAAGTCCACGATCACAGGGCCCCGAGCCTCGTCGCGGGCAGGTGGGATCCTCGTCCGAGACGCCCACGGCGGCGCGTCACGACGGGGACCGGCTGGGCGCGCATCCACCGCCGTGGCGGCGTCCCGGGCAGCTCCGGAACCGGCGTGGCCGGTCCCTACTTGAGAATGTTCACCGCCCTGGCGATGACCAGGGCCGTCGTCGACAGGGCGATGGCGCTCTGTACGGCCATGAGTCCCTTCGCCCACCGAGGCATGGGCATCGTGTCCGTGGGTGAGAACGCCGTCGCATTGGTGAAGCTCACGTACAGGTAGTCCCCGAAGCGTGGTTCCCAGCTCTCGGAGGCGAGGTGGTGCTGCGTCATCTGCGGGAACAGGAAGTCCGGATACGGTCGCGTCGCCGCGGCCCGGGCAAGCGGCCCCCCACTGTCCAGCTCCCAGTACCAGATCCCGAAGGCGATCACGTTCGTCAGGTAGATGGCGCCCGCCGAGGCCAACAGCGGCGCCGCCTGGTCTCCAGCGGTCCCGTTGATCAGGCCCCTGTCCAGCAGGACCGCGCTGAACCCGTTGTCGAGGGAGATGATCGCGACGAGGAGCAGGCTCACGTAACGCCCCTGCGCGGTGAAGCGCGTCCGCCTGAGCGGGCTGAGGACGATCAAGGTCACCAGCAACGCGATCTCGAGCGTGGGCAGCAGCCATCGTGGGCGGATCAGGGTGAACTGCTGGGCCAGAACCAGCTGCAGGGCTGCGGCCACCAGGATCGCCAATGCCACGGGTACGCGGCTCTCGTGAGCGGTCGACCTGAGCCAGGCAGGCACCAAGCGTTCCCCTGAGATGCCCCACGGCACCGGGGGCAGTTTGCTCGGAGCGCTTGACGCGGCTGGGGTGCCGGAGGGTGCCGGATCCGACTCGCGATCGCTCGGGCTCATCGCCACAGTCTGACATCATCGCCGTCGTTCGCGCTCCACGACATCACACGTACGCGCCTCAGCCGGGCGCTGCGTTTACGAGCCCGCGGCCGAGCCCGAGCCGGAGTCCGTGGTGGAGGACTCCCCCCGTGGGCTCGTCCTGCATCGCGTCGGCGGCGAAGCCGGCTGGGCCCACGACGGGCTCGTGGATCGCAGGTCTCCGTCGCGGGGCCAGGCAGGGGCCTGGCCAGGTGAGCTCAGGCTGGGCCGACGCCGGCTCGAGGTGATGTGAGCCCCGGGGCTGGGACAGCCAGGAAGGGCACCCTCGGCATCACCCAGTCGACCCACACCAACCGGGCCGCAGGCGCCACAGCCAGCGACCAGAGCACCGATGCCGCAATATCG
>DAIEHO010000190.1 GCA_027353565.1 Propionibacteriaceae bacterium | reverse complement strand
TGCGGCAAGGGCATCGACCCGTTCAGGGAGAAGTCGCCCGAGGCCGCGAAGACTGCCGCCGAGATCCGCGAGGGCAACGACTCGCGCGCCGAGCAGATGATCCAGCGCCTGGACGGGCACCTCCAAGCCGCAGGGCTGGGTACGCCGCTGACAGCCGGGGCGATCGCATCCGACGTCGCCGTCCGCGGTGGGGTCCCGGTCGAGTGGGTGTCGCTCCAGGAGCGCCACATCGCGCGCGCCGTCGAGGAGGCCGTCTCCGCCCTCCCCGAGGCCGACCGGGCAGGCGTCCTCGAGAGGGCGTACGGCTCACCGGCGAAGGCCTCCCTGGACGACGCCGTGGGGATGCAGGGAGAGATCCGGTCGAAGCTGCTGAAGGCCGGTACCGCGGGCTTCGCCACGGAGGTCCCCCTGTCGTTCGAGGCCGCCTATGCGTATGTGCTCGCCATGGGCGGCATCCCGTGCTATCCGACACTGGCCGACGGCGTGGACCCGGTCTGCCCGTTCGAGGAGCCCCCGGCAGCTCTCGCCGGGCGCCTCGTCGAGCGCGGTATCCACCTCGCCGAGCTCATCCCGATCCGCAACAGGTCGGCGACAGTCGACGAGTACGTCTCCGCGTTCGTCGCGGCCGGGATCGAGGTCGTCGCCGGCACCGAGCACAACACGGCCGACCGCATCCCGTTCGACCCGGCCTGTACCGACGGGCCCATGTCGGATGCAGCCCGCGCCGCGTTCTGGCGGGGCACCTGCATCGTGGCCGCCCACCAGGCGCGGGTGGCCGCGGGCCTGGTGGGCTATGTGGACGCAGACGGCCGGCTCGCGGCACCGGCCGAGGACCTCGTCGCCGAAGGTGCCGCCATCATCGGCGGCTGAAGGGAACCATGGATGTCTGAACAGCTGTTCGCCGACCTCATCGAGGTCGCCAACACCTTCGGTGAGCCGGAGTACTCGCGCGCCGGGGGAGGGAACGCCTCGGTCAAGGTCGACGGCGTCCTCCACATCAAGCCCAGCGGCGTCCCGCTGCTGACGCTGACCGAGGCCGACCTCGTGCCGCTCCACCTCCGGCCGCTGCTCGACGCTCTCGTGAGCGACGCCCCCGTCGAGGGCGACCCGGTCATGGCCGCCGCGGCGGCAGCTCTGGTGCCGAGCTACGCCGGCGGGCGCCGTCCGAGCGTGGAGATCCTCTTCCACGCCCTCATCGACGATCCTCTGGTCCTGCACCTGCACCCGCTCACCGCGAACGCGCTCACGTGCAACGCCGATGCGGTCGCACTTGCCGAGAAGCTTCTCGGTGACGAGGCGATCGTCGTCGACTACATCGACCCAGGGGTCCCGCTGGCACGCGAGATCGCGACCGTCCGGGAGTCGTACACGTCTCGGACGGGCAAGCCTGCGCCGAAGATCACGCTGCTGCGCAACCACGGCATCATCGTGTCAGGCGAGACGGCTGCCGAGATCAGGACTCACGTGGCGACGGTCACACGGGCGGTCCAGGCCGCCATCGACGCCGTACCGCTGCCCGCGGCACCCGCGGCCGACACGGCCGGGACCCGCACCCTCGTCGGCGCGATCGCTCCGACCCTTCGGGGCCTGCTGGGCGGCGAGGGCCTGGCTGTCGTGGCGAGCGACACGAGCGACCTGGTCCGGGCCGAGACCGGACCAGGCTCCGCAATGCTCACGGGCGGGCCGCTCATCCCCGACCAGATCGTCTATGCGGGTTCGCTTCCGTGCGTGGTCGAGGTGGACGACATCGCCCAGGCCGCCGAAGCCACCACCGCCGCCGTCGCCGACTTCACCGCCACGTACGGCAAGGCGCCCGTCATCGTCGTCGTACCGCGCACCGTCGTCTTTGCCGCCGGCAAGGACAAGGCGGCCGCGGACAACGCGCTGGCCGTCTTCACCGACGCCCTGCGAGTGACCCGGGACGCGAACCGGATCGGCGCCGTCCAGGTCATGGACCCCGCTCAGCGTGGCTTCATCGAGACCTGGGAGGCCGAGGCGTACCGCCAGAAGGTCGCGGCGGGCGCGGCGGTCGGAAGGCTGACCGGCAAGATCGCGTACGTGACGGGCGCCGCCCAAGGATTCGGGCTCGGCATCACGGAGTCGCTGCTCGCCGAGGGCGCGACCGTCGTCCTCGCCGACCTCAACCTCGCTGGCGCGACCGCCCAGGCCGAGCGTCTGGCCGCTCAGTACGGGTCGGGTAAGGCCCTCGCCGTGGGGGTCGACGTCTCGGACCCCGATTCGCAGCTCGACGCGATCCACCAGGTCGTCCGGCAGCTTGGTGGTCTCGACGTCTTCATCTCGAACGCAGGGGTGCTGCGCGCAGACGGTGTGATGACCCAGTCGGTCGCCGACTTCGACTTCGTGACGAACATCAACTACCGCGGCTACTTCCTCGGCGTACGCGCCGTCGCGCCGGTTCTCGCCACCCAGCACGCAGCCCGCCCGGACCGGCTGTTCGACATCATCGAGATCAACTCGAAGTCGGGTCTCGAGGGCTCGAAGCGCAATTTCGCGTACTCAGGGTCGAAGTTCGGTGGCATCGGTCTCACGCAGTCGTTCGCGCTGGAGCTCATCGAGTACGGCATCAAGGTCAACGCCGTCTGCCCCGGCAACTTCCTCGACGGGCCGCTGTGGTCCGACCCGGAGCGCGGCCTGTTCGTCCAGTACCTACGGGCGGGCAAGGTGGAGGGAGCGACGACGATCGACGACGTCCGTCACTTCTACGAGGCCAAGGTGCCCATGGGTCGCGGCTGCCTTCCCAGTGACGTCGGCCGTGCCGTCACCTACGTCGTCGAACAGCAGTACGAGACCGGTCAGGCCCTTCCGGTCACCGGCGGCCAGAACATGCTCAACTGACAGGATGTGACCATGACCGAGTTCCCGACCACGCAGAACGCCATCGAGATCTACGGCGTCGACCAGGTGCGCCTCAACCGCTCCAAGCCCGTACCGGCGGTCGGCCCCACGCAGATCCTTCTCAAGATGGAGGCGAGCGGCATCTGCTTCAGCGACACCAAGCTCATGCACGCGTTCGACCGCCACCCCCGCAAGAGTGAGGTGCTCGGCGGTCTGACTCCGGCTGAGCTCGCCGAGATCCCGACGTACCGTCCGGGCAGCCAGCCGGTCGTGCCGGGCCACGAGCCGGTCGCGCGCATCGTCGCCGTCGGTTCCGAGGTCAGCCGCCACGCGGTCGGTGAGCGCGTGCTCGTGCAGACCGACTACCGGCACCTGCCGACGGCGTCGTCCAACGGGTCGTTCGGCTACAACTTCGACGGCGCCCTCGAGGAGTACGCCCTCGTGGACGAGCGGGTCGTGCTCGACCCGACGACCGGGGAACGGTTCCTCATCCCGGTCAGCGACGCTCCGTCGGCATCCGCCGTCGCGCTCATCGAGCCGTGGGCGTGCGTCCAGGCGTCGTACGCGTGGCCGGAGCGCCAGCAGCCGAAGGCCGGCGGCAGAGCGCTCGTCGTGGGAGACGCCACGGGGACCGAGGAGCTGTACGCGGTTTCCGGGTCCGTCGACCGCGTGGCGAGCGTCGCCGAGGCGGGGGAGGGCTACGACGACATCGTGTACGCCGGCTGCGATCCGAACGAGGTGGAGGCGCTGGGGGCGAAGCTTGCGGGTCGCGGCATCATCGCCATCGTCACCAAGGGCGGTTCCTTCGGTCGTCGCGTGAAGGTCGACGTGGGGCGGGTGCATTACGACCTCATCCGCTACGTCGGTACGACGGGTGAGGACGCGCGGGACGCGTACGCGAAGATCCCGGCGACCTGCGAGCTGCGCTCGGGCGACAAGGTCGCCGTGATCGGGGCTGCGGGTCCGATGGGGCTCATGCACACCGTGCGTACCGCCGTCTCCGACCTCGACGGCCTCACGCTCGACGCCGTGGACGTCGACGACGACCGGCTCGCTCGCCTGGCCAAGGTCCTCGGTCCGATCGCGGAGGCGCACCACCTGCCCGTCCGTGTCATCAACTCGAAGAACGACCCGCTACAGCCCGGCTACACGTACGTCGCGGTCATGGTTCCGGTGCCGGTCCTTCTCGCGCAGGCCATCGACCTCGCGGGCGAGGGGTCGATCGTCAACGCGTTCGCCGGGTTCGCGATCGGAACGATGGCCGAGCTCGACCTGGATGGCATCGTGTCGCGCGGCGTGTACCTGGTCGGCACGTCCGGCTCCAGGATCGTCGACATGAACACCGTCCTGCACCTCGTGGAGCAGGGGACCGTGGACACGAACATCTCGCTCGACGCGGTGAGCGGCATGGCGGGCGTCCCGGAGGCCATCGAGGCGGTCAACAACCGCACCTCGGGCGGCAAGATCATGGTCTACCCGACGCTGCCCGACCTCGGGTACGTGCGCGTGGCCGAGATGGCGGACAAGCTCCCGCACGTCGCGGCCAAGCTCAACGACGGGATGTGGACCAAGGAGGCGGAGGACGCGTTGCTCGGTCGGTGAGCGTCCAGCTCCCTGTGGGCTGGCATCATCGACGGGTGACGACGACGAGCTGGGCCCATCGACGCCGGCCCTTGGCCCGGACCGTCGCCGCAGGAGTGGGCCTCGGCCTGCTCCCCGTCGTGGCTCTCGACCTCGTCCCGGAGCTGCAGCCCACGTCCCCCGTGGCCGCGGCTGCCGCCTGCGGGATCCCGCACGTGCGGGTCGCGCTGGCGGCGATGTGCGCGGGGATGGCGGTGTCGGGCGAGTCACGGGTCGGGCGGTCGCTGTGGGCTGCCGCATCCGGGGCAGCCATCGCCGCCGCCCTGCGACCTCGCCTTCTGAGCCCTGGCAGGACGGAAGTGCCAGGCAGCGCCAGGACGCTCAGGGTGATGTCGGCGAACGTCCTGTTCGGCAGAGCCGACATCCGTCAGGTCGCGGAGCTCGCACGGGCCGTCGACGTGGTGGCGATCCAAGAGAACACCCCTCGCTTCGACGACGGCCTGCAGGCTGTCCTGTCCGGCGACTTCCCCTATCGGCTGGGGACCAGTCGGGATGATGCGGGCGGCACGACGCTCTGGTCACGGACCCCGCTGACACTCGTCGCGAACGGCGACACACGCTTCACATCCGTCCTCGCGACGACGACTGTGCGCGGGGTGCCGTGGACGGTGGCGACGGTGCACCCAGCTCCTCCGCAGATGGGCAGCAGGCTGTGGGAGTCCGACGGGAGGAAGGTCCTGGAGCTCGTTCGGGACCACGTGGACGAGAACCTCGTCGTCGTGGGCGACTTCAACGCCATCGAGGAGCACCTGACCATGCGTCGCCTGGCAGAGGCGGGGCTTCGGAACGCGATGTCGGCGTCGGCGGGCGCGGCGGGGTGGCAGACATCGTGGCCCGCCCTGTGGGCAGGGGCCCCCTCCCTGATCCGCATCGACCATGCGCTGCACTCCGGCGTCGTACGGGCGTGGCGCCCCCGCTACACAAGGGTGCGCGGCTCGGACCACAAGGCCCTCGTCGCGATGTTCGAGGCGCGATGACCGCGTCGTCGCCCGCGGTGACAAGGCG
>DAIEHO010000186.1 GCA_027353565.1 Propionibacteriaceae bacterium | reverse complement strand
ACCGAGCCGCGGCCCGTGCGGTACGCGTCCTCGATGCCCTTGCGACCGACGATGAGGCCGCCCGTCGGGAAGTCGGGGCCCTTCACCCGCGCCATGCACTCCTCGAGGAGCTCGGGCTGCGACGCCTCGGGGTTCTCGAGCGACCACTGCACGGCCGACGCCACCTCGCGCAGGTTGTGCGGAGGGATGTTCGTGGCCATGCCGACGGCGATGCCCACCGAGCCGTTGACCAGCAGGTTCGGGAAGCGGGCCGGCAGGATCGTCGGCTCCTCCGAGCGCCCGTCGTAGTTGGGCTGGAAGTCGACGGTCTCCTCGTCGATGTCGCGGACCATCTCCATGGCCAGGGGCGCCATCTTGCACTCCGTGTACCGCATGGCTGCCGCGGAGTCGTTGCCCGGCGAGCCGAAGTTGCCCTGGCCTGTGACCAGCGGCGCCCGCATCACTCACGGCTGCGCGAGGCGTACGAGGGTGTCGTAGATCGCCGAGTCGCCGTGCGGGTGGTACAGGCCCATGACCTCGCCGACCACGCGCGAGCACTTGTTCCAGCCGCGGTCGGGGCGGTAGCCGCCGTCGTACATCGCGTACAGCACGCGGCGGTGGACGGGCTTGAGCCCGTCCCGTACGTCCGGCAACGCTCGCCCGACGATGACGCTCATCGCGTAGTCGAGGTAGCTCCGCTGGATCTCGATCTGCAGGTCGATCGGCTCCGTACGGCCGGCCGTGTGCACGGCCAGCTCCTGGTTCTCGGCGCCCTCGACGGGGGCCGGGGTCTCGCCCGGGCCCATCGGGTCAGAAGGACCGTCGCTCATCGTCTGTCTCCCTTATGCCCGTCCTCAGATGTCGAGGAAGCGGACGTCCTTCGCGTTGCGCTGGATGAAGTGGCGGCGCTGCTCGACGTCCTCGCCCATGAGGATCGAGAACATCTGGTCGGCACGCGCCGCGTCGTCGAGGGTCACCTGGAGCAGGATCCTGCCGTCGGGGTCCATCGTCGTGTCCCACAGGTCGGAGGCGTCCATCTCGCCCAGGCCCTTGTACCGCTGGATCGGGTTCACGTTCGGCAGCTTCTTGCCGTGCGCGATGCCGTCGTCGCGCAGCGCGTCGCGCTCCGCGTCGTTGTACGCGAGCTCGTGCGGCGCGTTCGTCCAGCGGAGCCGGAACAGCGGCGGCTGCGCGAGGTACACGTGACCCGCGTCGATGACCGGCTTCATGAACCGGAACAGCAGCGTGAGCAGCAGCACCCGGATGTGCGAGCCGTCGACGTCGGCGTCGGCCATGAGCACGATCTTGTGGTAGCGCAGCTTGTCGATGTCGAAGTCGTCGTGGACACCGGTGCCGAGGGCGTTGATGATCGCCTCGACCTCCTTGTTGGCGAGGATCCGGTCGAGGCGTGCCTTCTCGACGTTGAGGATCTTGCCGCGGATCGGCAGGATCGCCTGCGTCCGGGGGTCGCGGCCGCCCTTCGCGGAGCCACCGGCGGAGTCGCCCTCGACGATGAACACCTCGCACTCGGTGGGGTCGTTCGACTGGCAGTCGGCGAGCTTGCCGGGGAGGCTGCCTCCGCCGAGGAGTCCCTTGCGGCTGCGGGCGATGTCGCGGGCCTTGCGAGCCGCGATCCGAGCGGTCGCGGCCGCCTGCGCCTTCCGTACGATGTCGCGTCCCTCGGCCGGGTTCTTCTCGAACCAGTCGCCCAGCTTGTCGTTGACGACGCGCTGCACGAACGACTTCGCCTCGGTGTTGCCCAGCTTGGTCTTCGTCTGGCCCTCGAACTGGGGCTCGGACAGCTTCACCGAGATGATCGCGGTCAGGCCCTCGCGTATGTCGTCGCCTGAGACCCGGTCCTCGCGCTTCTTGATGAGGCCCCACGTCTCGCCCCACCGGTTCACGGTGTTCGTGAGTGCGGCGCGGAAGCCCTCCTCGTGGGTGCCGCCCTCGTGGGTGTTGATCGTGTTGGCGAACGTGTGGACGCTCTCCGCGTACGACGTGTTCCACTGCATCGCGACCTCGAGGCCCATGTTCTGGGCGGGTGCGTTCGCCTCCACGGCGATGACCGACGGGTGGATCGGGTCCTTCGTGCCCATCAGGTACGTGACGAAGTCGATCAGGCCGGCGTCGTAACGGAACGTGTCGGAGATCGGCTCGCCCGTGTCCTCGACGTGGTCGGGCCGCTCATCGGTGATCTTGATCGTGAGGCCCTTGTTGAGGAACGCGTACTCGCGGAACCGGGTCGCCAGCGTCTCGTAGCTGTAGTTGGTCGTCTCGAAGATCTCGGGCGACGCGTAGAACTCGACCGTCGTGCCCGTACGGTCGGTCTCCTCGAGCTCCTGCAGCTCGCCGTCGGGGTCGCCGAGGGAGAACGACTGCCGGTAGTGGTGGTCGTCGCGGTAGACGTCCACGGTGAGGTGGGCCGACAGGGCGTTGACGACGGAGACG
>DAIEHO010000185.1 GCA_027353565.1 Propionibacteriaceae bacterium | reverse complement strand
GGCCTTGTCGGACAGGCCGACACGGGCGAGCAGCTCGCGGGCCTCGGCCTCCGCGTCGGGCCTCGCCACCTTCCGTACCCTCATCGGCGCGAGCGTCACGTTCTCGAGAGCCGTGAAGTGAGGGAACAGGTTGAACGACTGGAACACCATCCCGACCTGCGCGCGCAGCTCGGCGAGGGCCTTCCCCTCCTGGGGCAGTGGCTGGCCGTCGAACGTGATCGTGCCGCTCGTGATGGTCTCCAGGCGGTTGATGCAGCGGCACAGCGTCGACTTGCCGGAGCCGGAGGCTCCGACGAGCGCGACCTTCTCGCCGCGTCCGATGTCCAGGTCGACTCCGCGCAGCGCTTCGAACGTCCCGAACGTCTTGCGGACATCGCGGACTTCGACCAGGGGTGTGGCGGTCATTTCGTCACCCTAGGGGGAGAGTGCAAACCTTCGCGAGCGGTCTTGCGGAGCGAACGCCGAGTGCGCGTTCAGATTGTTCCTGTGAGCAGGGCGCGGTGGAAGCGGACGCCACGTGCGAGCGAGTCGGCCGTCACCCGCTCGTCGACGCCATGGACGGAGGCGCGCTGGGCGGCCGACATGAACAGCGGACTGAACCGGTACACGGCCTGGGCGATCCGGGCCGCGTGACGGGCGTCGCTGGCCCCCAGCATCGTGTACGGGACGGTGAGCGCGTCCGGGTACGCGGCGGAGACAGCCGTCGTGACGGCGTCCCAGCGGTCGTCGAACGGCGACACCGGCGTCGGCTCGTGCCCTTCCAGAACCCGTACCTCGACCGTCAGCGACGACCCCACGGCGCGTCTGACGACCTTCTCGACATGGCGGACCGCGTCCGCGACGGTGCTCGACGTGGCGACGCGCATGTTGACGACCGCCGTGGCCGTGGCCGCGAGCACGTTCGGCGCGGACGAGCCCCTCAGCATCGTCGCCGCCGTCGTCGTCCGTACCATCGCCGCCAGCTCGGCCCCCACGTACGGGAAGGCGCGTGCGAGGAGGGGTCGCAGCCGGTCCGCTCGCGCGAGCAGGAGGCGCAGCGGGCCCGGCAGGAACGGAGCGAGCTCGGCGAACATGCGGACGGCGATGTCGTCGAGCAGTGCCGGATGGGGGTGCCGTTCGAGCGCCGCCATCGCGCGCCCCAGGGCCGCGGTCGGACTGCGGCGCGGTGGCGTGGACGAGTGGGCCGGCTTGCGCGGGTCGGCGGAGACGATGAGCTCGAGGTTGACGACACCCTTCTCGGCCACCCCGACGACCGCGACCTGCCTTGTCAGACCAGGGATGATGCCGGTCGTGACCGCGCCACCCTCGTCGACGACGAGGACCGGTTCCACGCCGCGACGCTGGAGCTCGGCGATGGCGGCGACAGCCGACGGGCCGTCCGACTCCTCGTCGCCGCCGAGCTCGAGATACAGGTCGTGGTGGGGGCGCCACCCCTCGACGAGCAGGTCCTCGACCGCCTCCAGCAGCACGAGCAGGGCACCCTTGTCGTCGAGAGTCCCGCGCCCGTACACGGTCAGCCCCGCCTCGCCGTCCTCGACGGCCCCGGCGAACGGCGGGTGCGTCCAGCCCGAGGCCTCCCAGCCCTCGCTCGGTGCGGGGACGACGTCCTGGTGGGCCATGAGCAGTACGGGCCCGAGCGCGGTCGCGCCCGCACCGGCGCCTGTCCCTGCCAGGCGCAGCAGGAGCCCGGCGCGTCCGACCGGTGTCACCTCGGCGGTGGAGAACAGGCGCGGGTAGAGCTGCAGCAGCAGGGCGCGGAACCGGGAGAAGACCTCCTCGGTCTCGGGCGTCAGCGCTTCGCCGTCGGGAGGCGTGACGGTCGCGACCTGGACGAGCTGGGACAACCGCGCGGCCAGCGTCGCCACATCGCGGGTCATGAGGCCGCTCCGGCCGTCGGGCGGCCGACACCTGGACCGGTCGGGCTCATGCCGGAACCTCTTCCTCGGGAAGGGCGTGCGAGTCCGGGGACGTCGTGAACGCCACCTTGGGCACGGTGAGGAGGGTGACCAGCGCGACGACGGCCGTGCCGCTGCAGATGAGCCACACCGTGATGTAGCCCGCCATCGGCGCCGCCGTCCCGGAGGTGACACCTTGGACGTGCGCGATCGCGAAGGCCGCGCTCGCGAACGAGCCGCCCACGGTCTTGGTCATGTTCGTGAGGCCGGTCGCCATCGCCGTCTCACCGATGGGAGCAGCCGATGCCGCGGCGGCGGGGAGCGCTGCCACGAGAGCGCCGGAGCCGAGGCCGGCGATGACCATGCAGGTCGTGACCTCCACGAGGTTGGCGTGCAGCGGGACCAGTCCGAAGTAGCCGACGGCGATCACCCCCGTGGCACCGACGAGGACCAGCCGTGGCGTCAGCGACGCGCTGATCCTCGCGAAGGTCGCCGCGCCGACGAGCAGGCTGAGGACGTAGCCGCCGATGAGGTACGAGGCGGTGGCCGAGGTCAGGCTGAGCCCGTACCCGTACGCGGCGCGGTCGGTACGCACGAAGGTGGACAGCGCACCCTGAGCGCCGAGAAGGCTGACGCCGATGAGCGCCGAGGTGAGGAACACGGGCCACAGCGTCGGCTGGGTCACGAGGTGGATGTCGACCAGCGGCGAGTCGGTGCGGCGCTCCATCCAGACGAAGATCGCGAGGGTCGCGACCCCCGCGACGACCAGGCCGATCACCGGTGCTGTGACGCCCGCCACGCGTACGAGGCTCAGGCCTCCGGTGATCGCCAGCAGCCCCAGCGACAGGACGACGGCGCCTCGGGTGTCGACGCGGCCACCCGAACGCTCTCCCGGGTCCTCGACGAAGCGCCAGACGACGACCAGCGCGGTCGTGACGAGCGCGGCCGGTACGGCGAGGACGATCCAGAGGTGGGCCCTGAGGAGGTCGCCGAGCTGGCCCGCGGCCAGGGCGCCGGAGATCGCGCCCGCCTCGAGGGCGACGACGATCACGCCGGACGCCCGGCGGGTGAGTGCGGCGGTGTCGGGCAGACGACGGGCGCGGGCGTAGATGATCGCGACGTTGAGCGGCAGCCACACCACGTAGAAGCCCATGAGCGCCCACAGCGTGAGGAACAGCGGGAACGTCGGCGAGACGGCGACGCCCCACGCCGCCGCCGCGGTCAGCGCGAGCGTGCCGAGCAGGACCCGCCGGTGCCCGTACATGTCACCGAGGCGCGCCAGGATCGGTACGACGATGGCCGACAGCAGGAGCTGCACGGCCTCGAGCCAGTTGATGTCGGCGTCGCGGATCGCGAGCCGGCGGGCGATGTCGGTGTACAGGGGGGTGTAGTAGCCCTGGATGACGCCGGAGGTGAACTCCACCACCGCGAGTCCCCCGACCACGCCCCCCGCGAGCGCTGTGCGCTTGGTCATGGCTGATCCTGGCACGACGGGCACCGTGGCACGAACGTCGACGGGAACCGAGCCACGACTGTCACGTTCTGACCCTCGTCGGGCTGATCTCGCGGGAGTCCGCGTGAGCCGAGCCCGGACGGACGGTTGCGGTGGTCACACAGGTCGCAGCCCCCCACGCGGGGGGCTTCTCCGGGGCGGGTGGGCTGTGGTTGCATGGTCTCCACCGGGTCTCCATCGGCGGTTCTGGACCCTCCGTGGACGGGGTGCCTCAGGAACCTGAGAGTCTTTATGGGTGATCTCTTAGGCCCCCGAAACCTTCTCTTGAGGATTATGACCTTTCAATGGTCGGGTGTCGTTTCGGTGGAGGCTGGCAGCCAGCCTCAGCGTGCTCGTGATCCTGAGCGGCTGCATGCCCGTCGACGCCGGCCAGTCCACCATCGCGCCTGAAGCGATGCCTTCCGTGACCTCCATCGCCCCCATCGCTCCGGCGTCGGCTGCCGCCCTGGACGTCAACGGCTTCGAGAGCCGGGTCGGCGCTGCCGCCCAGACCGTACCGACGGGCACCTTCGTCCTCGTCATCACCACGGGACTGGCCACGGGCGAGCTGACGCTCACGTACAACGGCGCGTACGACGTCAGCGACCCGGCCGCCCCCCGCTGCCGGCTCGACGGCACCCAGAACGGGCAGCAGCTGACGGTCATCATGGTCGGCGACAAGCTGTACACGAAGGCCGGGGCCGGGAAGTACGCCCTGTCGTCGGTCGCCGCCTCGGTCGCGCGGCTCGGCCTCGCCACCGTACGGCCGGACCTGCCGACGCTGGTCGGCCTGATCGGCTCCTCGGTACGTGGCCTGACCGACGTCGGGCCCGACACCGTCGACGGGCTCGGGGTCGAGCACTGGCGCGCGCTCGTCGACTCGAGTGTGTTCGCCCCCACCGCTACGGGCAGCACGACCGTCGACCTGTGGCTCGACTCGGCCGACCTTCTCCGCCAGGTCTCGTACAGCCTGTCCAGCGGTGGCGTCCCCTCCACGACCACGGCCGTGACTCTGACCTACGGCGGCTTCGACAGCCCCGTCGCCATCAACGAGCCGGACCCTTCCGAGGTCCGCTGACCTCGGACGGGTGGGGCTCCGTCACGATCGGGCGTCAGATGCTGCTCGGGCCCGCCCAGAGGTTGAGGCCACCCTCAGTCGCATGCTTGTCGATCTCGGCCAGCTCGTCGTCGGTGAACGCGGTGTTCGTGACGGCCGCCACGGAGTCCTCGAGCTGGGCGACGCTCGAGGCGCCGACCAACGCTGACGTGACCGTGTCCCGACGGAGCACCCACGCGATCGCCAGCTGTGCGAGCGTCTGGTGACGCCTCGCGGCGATGTCGTTGAGCGCGCGGATGTGACCGAGGTTCTCGTCGGTGAGGAGATCCGGCGACAGGGACTTGCCCTGGCTGGCCCGTGACCCCGCCGGGATGCCGCCCAGGTACTTGTCGCTGAGCATCCCCTGCGCCAGCGGGGAGAACGCGATGCAGCCGACGCCGGTCTCGTCGAGGGCGTCGAGGAGGCCCTCCTCGACCCAGCGGTTGAGCATCGAGTACGACGGCTGGTGGATCAGGAGCGGCGTACCGAGCGCGGCGAGGATCTCCACGGCTCGGCGCGTGCGCTGCGGAGAGTACGAGGAGACGCCCACGTAGCGCGCCCGGCCAGACCGGACGGCGTAGTCGAGCGCGCCCATCGTCTCCTCGAGAGGCGTGCCGGGGTCGGCGCGGTGGTGGTAGAAGATGTCGACGTGGTCGGTGCCCATGCGCTTGAGGGACGCGTCGAGGCTGTCGAGCAGGTACTTGCGTGAGCCCAGGTCCCCGTACGGCCCGGGCCAGTAGTCCCAGCCGGCCTTGGTCGAGATGACGAGCTGCTCCCGGTACGGGAGGAAGTCCTTGCGCAGGTGTCGTGCGAAGTTCTCCTCGGCCGCGCCGTAAGGGGGGCCGTAGTTGTTGGCAAGGTCGAAGTGCGTGACTCCCAGGTCGAAGGCGCGACGCAGGATGTCGCGCTGACGGTCGAAGGGCACGTCGTCGCCGAAGTTGTGCCACAGGCCCAGTGACACGGCGGGAAGCACCAGCCCGCTGCGGCCGACGCGGCGGTACGGCATGCGTCCGTCGTAACGCTCCGGGTCAGCGCGGTAGGGGTCAAGGATCGGCATCTGGTTCTCCTCAGGACGTGGACAGCTCGACCCTAGTCGGCGCGTGACCCGTCGCCCGGCGTTGCCAGGGCTTGCACGGCCGCACCCCGGAGCCGGTACCGCCCGCGGTTCGTGGCCTCAGTCGTGGCGGGGCAGCAACGTCACCTCGAGCTCGATCGTCGAGGTCACGGAGTTCGCGATGAAGCACTCCCCGTGGGCCTCGTGCGACATGCGTACGACCTGGTCGTGGCCGATCTCCCCAGCGACCTCGATCACCGGGCGGAGGAGTATCCGCCCCACGCGCGCCGGCTTGTCCGTCATGTCCATCCACCCCAGGGCGTCGTCGGTGTAGCCGAGTACCGTCACCCCTTGTCGCGCCGCAACTGCGAGGAAGCTGAGCAGCTGACACGAGCTGGCCGCCATCAGGAGCAGCTGCTCGGGGTTGAGCAGCTCCCGGCTGCCGCGGAACGCGGGGTCGGCCGAGAGCGCGAGCTCCTGGGTCGGAGGCACGGTGACCGCCACGTGGTTGCGGGGGTACACGCGGTATCCCTCGGCGGTCGATCCCTGCCAGGTGAGCCGCGTCTCGTACGTGTGCGTGAGCATGTACGCACCGTACGTCGCGGCTATCGTCGCCCAGAACATCTCGACGAGGAGAACCATGAAGGCGCTCAGGTTCCGTAGGCACTGGCAGGTCGACCTCGTCGACGAGCCCGAGCCACAGCCCGGACCGGACGAGGTCGTCCTCGAGGTCGACGCGGTCGGGATCTGCGGGAGCGACGTCCACGGGTTCGCGGGCATCACCGACCGGCGCAGTCCCGGAGTCGTCATGGGCCATGAGATCGGTGGACGGATCGTCGCCGGTCCCGGGAGCGGAGCAGGCACGGTGACCGTCTTCCCCCAGCTCGGCTGCGGGACGTGTGACGCCTGTACCGCCGACCTCGAGCAGCTGTGCGACTCGTTGAGGATCATCGGCGTCGCCCCCGATCGCCTCGGCGGCTTCGCCGAAAGGATCCCTGTCCCTGCGGCGAACGTGGTCCCCATGCCGGGAGCCTCGGCGGTGACCGCCGCACTCGTCGAGCCGTATGCAGTCGCGCTCAACGCCGTCTCGCGAACCCCTGTTGCCGGCAAGCGCGTGCTGGTCATCGGCTGCGGCGCCATCGGACAGCTCGTCGCCCTCGCCGCGGCTCGGAACGGCGCGAGCGTCGTGTACGCCTACGACGTGGCGCCTGACCGGCTCGCGGTCGCCGGGAAGCTGGGCGCCACCGTGCCTGAGCCCGCCGACGACCTCGTCCCCTGGATCGCCCGCACCGGAGGACCTGTCGACGTGACGCTCGACGCGGTCGGCACGGACGACTCCGTCGCGCAGGCGCTGGCCTGCACGCGTCCGAACGGAAGCGTCGTCGAGGTCGGCCTCGGCGTCCCCACCGTCACGCTCACGCTGCAGCAGCTCGTCGGCAGGCAGCGGTCCCTGCTCGGCTCCTACGCCTACAGCCGATCGATCTTCGAGCGCGCCGCCCGCGAGCTCACCGAGGGCGTCCCCGGCGTGGAGGTCCTGGTCGGCGCGATCGTGCCGCTCGAAGAGGCCGCGTCACGCCTCGAGGCGCTCGCGTCGGGCGAGGACCGCTCGCTCCGCGTCGAGGTCAGCCCGTCCGGCCGCTGCCTTCGCTGAGCGCTGCGCGGCAGCCTCACGGTCATCAGTGCTCCTCTCGGGGCCGGCCTCGTCGGGGCGGGCACGTGGTCGACCTCGTCACGCCCCTCTCGCTCTCACCTGTCGTGCGGCTATGACTTGTCTGTGGGAGCCCTTCGGGCCCCTGACTATTCCCCGAGCGGGCACCTAGGCTGCAGGGATGGGGCGACTTCCGCTGGGGTCGAGTGATGCTCCTTCCCCCACGCCCGAAGAGCGCGCCGAGGCCAAGCGCCTCCTCCTGGCTGCCCCGCCCCGCTCCCTGACCGACCCCGGAGCGCCGCCCCTGAAGAGGACCGACCCGGGCTACGAGCACGAGACGATCGAGGACCGGTTCTCGCACGACCGCGTTCCCGAGAAGGCGGGCGTCCCGGTACGGATCCGGCTCGCTCTAGCCCGTACGTCGACCCGTGCCCGGCGCCTCGTGTTGGGGGCGTCCGCCCTCGTGGTGGTCGCGGCCCTCGGCGTCTGGTGGGGAGTGCAGCCGAAGGGTCCCGCGCCGCTGACG
>DAIEHO010000171.1 GCA_027353565.1 Propionibacteriaceae bacterium | reverse complement strand
GTCAGTCGTCCGGAAGTAGAACTGCGGGGCATAGTTCGAGAAGAACGGCTTGTGACGGCCACCCTCCTCCTTGGTCAGGACGTAGACGTTGCCCTCGAAGTCCGTGTGAGGCGTCGTGGTGCCCGGCTTGATGACAACCATGCCGCGCTCCACGTCCTCCTTCTTGGTGCCGCGGAGCAGAAGGCCGACGTTCTCGCCCGCACGACCCTCGTCGAGGATCTTGCGGAACATCTCGACGCCGGTCACCGTGGAGGTCTGCTTCGCGGGACGGATGCCGATGATGTCGACGGACTCGCCGGTCTTGACGATGCCGCGCTCGATACGACCGGTGATGACGGTGCCACGACCTGTGATCGTGAAGACATCCTCGACCGGCATGAGGAACGGCTTGTCCGTCTCACGCTCGGGCTGGGGGATGTACTCGTCGACGGCGTCCATGAGCTCGAGGATCGACTCGGACCACTTCGGGTCGCCGTTCATCGCCGGGAATGCAGCGACTCGTACGACCGGGCAGCCGTCGCCGTCGAACTCCTGCGCGCTGAGGAGCTCACGGACCTCCATCTCGACGAGCTCGATGAGCTCCTCGTCGTCGACCATGTCGCACTTGTTGAGGGCGACGACGATCGACGGGACACCGACCTGACGAGCGAGCAGGACGTGCTCACGCGTCTGCGGCATCGGGCCGTCGGTGGCGGCGACGACGAGGATCGCGCCGTCCATCTGAGCCGCACCGGTGATCATGTTCTTGACGTAGTCCGCGTGTCCCGGGCAGTCGACGTGCGCGTAGTGACGCTTCTCCGTCTGGTACTCGACGTGGGCGATGGCGATCGTGATGCCGCGCTGACGCTCCTCGGGAGCCTTGTCGATCTGGTCGAAGGCCGAGACGGCGTTCAGGGTCGGGTACTTGTCGTGGAGCACCTTCGTAATCGCCGCGGTGAGCGTGGTCTTGCCGTGGTCGATATGCCCGATGGTGCCGATGTTGCAGTGCGGCTTTGTCCGCTCGAACTTGGCCTTTGCCACTTGGGCTCCTATTCCGGATGTCGCCACGCGGGTCGCGAGGCGCGCTTTCTTCTGTCCCGCAGGCACGCGGAACGCATGTTGAGGTCTGACCCCCACGCAGGGGACCGGACAAGTCTTCCCGAGCCGGGTCAGCGAGTCAAACCCGCTTCCCCGCCCGGATGGCCGCTCACCTTATCCGGTGGACGGCCTGTCTGTCAGAGGCCGCCGCGGGACTTCGCGACGATCTCCTCGGACACGCTCTTGGGCGTCTCGGCGTACGAGTCGAACTCCATGGAGTACGACGCCTGACCGGACGTCTTGCTGCGGAGGTCGCCGACGTAGCCGAACATCTCCGACAGCGGCACCAGCGCCCGTACGACCTGGTTGCCGTGCTGCTCCTCGGTGCCCTGGACATGGCCGCGGCGCGAGTTGATGTCGCCGATGACCGTACCCAGGTAGTCGCCGGGGGTGGTGACCTCGACGGCCATCATCGGCTCCAGGATCGCGGGGTCCGCCTTGCGGGCGGCCTCCTTGAATCCCATCGACCCGGCGATCTTGAACGCCAGCTCTGACGAGTCGACGTCGTGGTACGCACCGTCGAGCAGCGTCACGCGGACGTCCTCCACGGGGTAGCCCGCCAGGACGCCGAACTGCATGGCGTCCTTGACGCCGGCATCGACGGCCGGGATGTACTCCTTGGGGATGCGGCCACCCGTGACGGCGTTGACGAACTCGTAGCCCGAACCTGCGGGCAGGGGCTCGACGCTGATGATGATCTTGCCGTACTGACCCGAACCGCCGGACTGCTTCTTGTGCGTGTACTCGGCCTTCTCGACGACTCGGCGCAGGGTTTCGCGGTACGCGACCTGGGGCTTGCCGATGTTGGCCTCGACCTTGAACTCGCGGCGCATCCGGTCGATCATCACCTCGAGGTGGAGCTCGCCCATGCCGGCGATGATCGTCTGACCGGTCTCCTCGTCGGTGTGCACGCGGAAGGTCGGATCCTCTTCAGCGAGCCGCTGGATCGCGATGCCCAGCTTCTCCTGGTCGGACTTGGTCTTGGGCTCGACGGCCTGCTCGATGACAGGGTTCGGGAACTCCATCGACTCCAGCACGATCGGGTGCTGCGGGTCGCACAGGGTCTCGCCCGTACCGGTCTCCTTGAGGCCCATGACGGCGCAGATCATGCCTGCGCCCATCGACTCGACCTCTTCACGCTTGTTCGCGTGCATCTGGTAGATCTTGCCGATCCGCTCCTTCTTGCCCTTGGTCGCGTTGAGGACCTGGGACCCCGAGTGGAGCACGCCGGAGTAGACGCGGACGAAGATCAGGCGGCCCAGGTGCGGGTCCGCCGCGATCTTGAACGCCAACGCCGACATCGGCTCGTCCGTGTTCGGGTGACGCACGAGCTTCACCGACTCGTCGCCGGGCTTGAAACCGTCGATCGCGGGCACGTCGAGCGGGGTCGGGAGGTAGTCGATGACAGCGTCGAGCAGGGGCTGCACACCCTTGTTCTTGTACGCGGAGCCGCACAGGACCGCGTTGCCGGTCCCGGCGAGCACGGCGCGCCGGATGGCGTGCTTGATCTCGTCCACGGTGACCTCTTCGCCGGAGTCGCCCTTCTCGAGCCAGAGCTCGGCGAACTCGTCGTCGGCGTCGGCCAGCGACGCGATGAGCTCTTCGCGTGCCTGTGCGGCCCGCTCGGCCAGGTCCGCAGGGATCTCCTCGACCGTGTAGTCCTCACCGATCGTCGTCTCGCCGCGCCACGTGAGCGCGCGCATGCCGACGAGGTCGACGACACCGAGGAAGTTCGACTCGGCGCCGATGGGGAGCTGGACGACCAGCGGGTTCGCGTTCAGCCGCTCGCGGATCGT
>DAIEHO010000156.1 GCA_027353565.1 Propionibacteriaceae bacterium | reverse complement strand
CTCGCGCGGCGGCGTCGACCTGCCCGACCGTGATCGCAACCGGGTCAAGAGCCACCTCGCCAAGTACTGCAAGAAGTGGGCGCCGGACCCCCGTGGGACCGCGACTGACCGCGCACGCATCGCCGAGGGCCCGTGACTCTCCGAAGGCCCGTGACTCGCACCCCGACAGCCCATGACGAGGAGCACGCGAGGCCTCCGACGAGCAGCTTGATGCCCTGGACCGACCCTCCAACTTCGTCTCGACCGCTCGCCGTCCTGCTAGCAGCGCCAGAATGTGGCCATGACCAGCTCAGACCCCCAACCGATCGAACAGATCGGCGCCGGCAAGCGCATCGGGATCCTCACCAGTGGCGGCGACGCACAGGGGATGAACGCGGCGGTCCGCGCCGTCGTACGTACGGCCGTGACCCTGGGCGCCCAGGTGTACGCGATCTATGAGGGCTACCAGGGGATGGTCGACGGCGGCGACGGCATCCGCGAGCTGAGCTGGGAGGACGTCGGCAGCATTCTCCACCGCGGCGGCACGATGATCGGCACGTTCCGCTCCAAGGACTTCCGTGAGCGCACGGGCCGCAAGCGCGCGGCGGCGAACCTGCTCGCGCACGGTATCGACCGGCTCGTCGTCATCGGCGGCGACGGCTCCCTCTCGGGCCTCGACCAGTTCTGCGCCGAGTGGAGCGAGCTGCTGGCCGAGCTCGTCGCCGAGGGCGAGGTCACGCAGGCGACCGCGGACGCCCACCCCGCCCTGATGTTCGCCGGCCTGGTCGGGTCGATCGACAACGACCTGGTCGGTACGGACATGACGATCGGCGCCGACACCGCGTTGCACCGCATCGTCGACGCGATCGACGCGCTCGCGAGCACCGCTGCGAGCCACCAGCGCAGCTTCGTCGTCGAGGTGATGGGCCGCCACTGCGGCTACCTCGGTCTGATGAGCGCGATCGCGGGCGGCTGCGACTACGTCCTGATCCCCGAGCAGCCGCCGGCCGACGGCTGGGAGCAGCGGATGTGCACGGCGCTCAAGCGGGGCCGGCAGGGAGGTCGGCGCGACTCGATGGTGGTCGTCGCCGAGGGCGCGTGCGACCAGCAGGGCCGCCCGATCTCGGCCGACCACGTCCGCCAGGTCATCGAGGACAACCTCCACGAGGACGCGCGGGTGACGATCCTCGGCCACGTACAGAGAGGCGGGTCACCGAGCGCGTACGACCGGTGGGCGTCGACCTGGTTGGGGTACGAGGCGGCGGTCGAGGTGCTGACCGCGACGCCCGGTACGACAGGGCCGGTGCTCGGCTTCCGCGGCAACCGGGTCACGCGGGTACCGCTCGTGGAGGCCGTGGCCAAGACCCGTCAGGTGCCGGAGCTGATCCGGACGGGCGACTACGAGGGCGCGATGGACCTGCGCGGCGGCTCGTTCAAGGAAGCCGCACGGATCCTCGCCGAGCTCGTCGAGCCCAGCCGGATCGACGCGCGCGAGCAGAGCAAGCGGATCGGGATCATCCACGCCGGGGGCCTGGCGCCGGGCATGAACGCGGCGGCCCGGGCTGCGGTGCGGCTGGGGATCTCACGCGGCCACACGATGCTCGGCATCCGCAACGGCTTCCCCGGTCTGCGTGACGGAGAGGTCGTCGAGCTCGCGTGGAGCGATGTCGAGAGCTGGCTGCCCGAGGGCGGCGCCGAGCTCGGCGTACGTCGCACGGTCCCGTCGGTGGACGAGCTGTACAGGATCAGCCGGTCCCTCGAGGACCACCGGGTCGACGCGCTGCTCATGATCGGCGGCTGGAGCGGGTACGAGGCCAGCGAGATGCTCCATCGTGAGCGCGACCGGTTCCCGACATTCGGGCTCCCCATCGTCTGCGTGCCGGCGTCGCTCGACAACAACCTCCCGGGGTCGGAGCTCGCGATCGGCGCGGACACCGCGCTCAACGTGATCACCGAGGCCGTCGACCGGATCAAGACCTCGGGCAGCGCGGCCAAGCGAGCGTTCGTGGTCGAGACCATGGGTCGCTACTGCGGCTACCTGTCGCTCATGGGTGCGATGTCGACAGGCGCCGAGCGCGTGTACCTGCACGAGGAGGGCATCAGCCTCAGCGCCCTCGCCGCGGACGTCGACTGGCTGCGCCAGAGCTTCGCCGCGGGCCGCAAGCTGTTCCTCGCGATCCGCAACGAGAACGCCAACCCGCTGTACACCACCGACTTCCTCGCGCGCCTCCTCGAGCAGGAGAGCAAGGGGACCTTCGACGTACGGCAGAACATCCTCGGCCACATCCAGCAGGGCGGCGCTCCCACCCCGTTCGACCGGCTGCTGGCCGTACGGCTGGTGTCGCGCGCACTGGACATCATCGGTACGGAGCTCGACGCCGGCACCTCGAACAGCTACTACCTCGGGCTCGTCCAGTCCAAGGTCTCGGCCCAGCCGCTGGAGGCGATGATGGCCGAGATGGACCTCCACTTCCACCGCCCCAAGGACCAGTGGTGGCTGGCACTTCGCCCCGTCCTCAATGCGGTCGCGGACGCCCAGCTGTAGTCCTGTCGTCCGTACGCTCCCTGGCTGTTCCCGTGCGATAGCAGCGGGGTGGTCGGCCGCCCGATCTGTGAGCAGCTCAGCCGAAGGCACTCACCTCGATCTTCTTCATGCCCATCAGCTTCTCGTACGAGCCGGGCTTGCTCATGAGCTCGGCGATGGTGGCCGGTACGAGCTGCCAGCTGACCCCGAACCTGTCGGCGCACCAGCCGCACTGCTCGGCATCGGGCACGGCGCTGAGCTGCGACCACCACCGGTCGAGCTCGGCCTGGTCAGCGCACTCGACCATGAACGAGACCCCGAAGTTGAAGGTGAAGCCGTGGGTGACGCCCGAGTCCATCGCGGCGAACCACTGGCCGAGCAGCTCGAAGTCGGCGAACATGACCCCGCCGGCCGCCGCCGAGTCGGCATCCTCGGGGTAGTGCATGACCGTGCCGACGTGTCCGTCGAACACCGACGTGTAGTAGTCGATGGCCTCGCCGGCCTGGTTCTGGACCGCCTCGGTGAACATCAGGCTGGGCACGATGAACGGCGCCCCGGCGCCGGGTTCGGTCGTCATGAGTTGCCACGTGATCCCGTACTTGTCCTTGATCCACCCGTAATGGCTGCTGAAGTCGTACTCCTCCAGCGGCATCAGGGCCTCGCCGCCCTCGGAGAGCCGGTCCCAGATCGCGTCGAGGTGCGTGCGCGCCTCGGGGTCAGAGGCGGGGTCGAAGTTGAGCATGAACGAGATCGACGGGTTCACGGTCACCTCCGGTCCGGCGTTGATCGCGATGAAGCGGTAGCCGCGGGTCTCGAACTCCACGTACAGGAC
>DAIEHO010000154.1 GCA_027353565.1 Propionibacteriaceae bacterium | reverse complement strand
GCCGAGCGGCTGCGAGTGCTGTTCGCACGGTTCGCGGCGTCCAGCATCGAAGGCGAGACCCCCGACCTTCGGACGTTCCTGCGGTCCTGAGCGTCGGTCAAGGACGACCGTGAAGACGCAGCAGGAGCCGGAGTCGGCCCGGGCCCCGGAAGGGGATCAGCACCCGGGGGCCCTGGACGGCGTCCGTTCCACCGAGGAAGGTGTACGCCTCCCCCGGGTTGTAGTCCACCGTGGGGGCGATCGCCTCGAGTGGGCCCTGGACCTCGAGGGACAGACGACCGTCCGCGAGACTGAGGGTGCCGTGAGCGATGGCCGTACGGATGTCCCGAAGGTGTGCATCCCCGTCAACGGCACCCAGTCCGTCCTCACCCGTGAGGGAGACCTCCAGGATGTGCGGAGCACCCGCTCCCCGCAGCTCCACCTCGAGCTCCACGCCATCCCGACGTGGGCGGACGCGCACCATCGTGGTGAGCGAGACAGCATCCCGGCCACGCTTCGAGAACGCCATCTGGGCAGCGAACCGCCCCTCGAACTCCAGCGCATAGTCGCCGTCCGAGCGCAGCTCTTCCGGTTGAAGGGGTTGGTAGTAGTGACTCTCGACCTGCTCCCCCAACGAGACGGTCTCCCCCTCGAGACCCAGGTGGGTTGCTCTGAACGGTCCCAGGTTGAAGAAGCTTCGGCTCAAGCGCAGGCCCAGTGACAGTCCCCCACCGCTCACTGTGGCGAACGTCGGGTCGGCGCTGATGCCGGACGCCACACGGCCGAGCGAGGCCACGTCGGACGCAGCGTGGCAGACGACCCTCAGTCCCTCCTCCTGCCACACGGCCAGCTGCGAGGTCTCGTACACAAGCCAGCCTCGCGGGGGACGCGGCAGCTCACCGTGCGGCAGCGGACCGGCGAGCGCGGGGTCGATCAGGCACTGGCCGACAGCGTCCACGTCCGGTATCGGTGTCGACGCCTCCGCGCGCGCCGCCATGGCCGCACAGATCGGGCAGCCGGTGGCGATCGCCATACGCCGGTAGAGCAGCCCGTAGTGGCGCAGGTCGAACCCCGTGTGCTGGTCCTGCCGCCGCGACTGGATGGTCTCGACTCGATCCCGCTCGTCAACGAGCGCCACCGTGGCGTGCAGGTTCGTGTGCACCATGTCGGCGAGGTCGGGGCGGTCCAGCAGGCCGGACATGTCAAGCAGACAAGGCCCGGAGACATGCACGGCATAGTTGGGGCTGCGTTCGCTGAACAGGCCGTCCGGCTGGAGGTCGACCCCCTCGGCCAGCCACTCGTTGGCGCGGTCGAGGCATGCGGGCACGCGGAACAGGTGCCACAGCTGGACGAGCGCACAGCTGATCTCCCAGCGATGGTTGGGTGTGTGCACTCCCCCACCGACCAACGCGTCGACACAGCCTGTGACGATCTCCGAGGCGGCCCGGCTCACTGCTCCGAGCTCCTCGTGCGGATGGTGGGCCAGGACCCGGAGCATTCGGCAGAGCCCGTTCACGGTGAACGCCGTGTCGGGTGGGGAGACGAGGTTGTCGCCGGTGGTGAACAGGCCGTCCGGTCCCTGCTGGGACCGCAGCTGGGCCAGCGCCCGCAGGGCGGCGTCGATCAGGTCCGGCTGTCGGTCGGCCAGCCACCGGTACACCAAGGACTCGGTGAGGACCTGCAACTCGCGGTGCGCGAGGTGCTCGTACGGCGCGGTCGGATCAACCCGCGGGCGGAGCAGCTCGAGCTGCACATCCAGATATCCCACGGCTCAGTCCTTCAGTCCCGAGTTCATGTTCGCGTTCATGATCTGCGGGCTGAAGGCGATGAACAGGACGACCATGGGGACCAACGAGATGATCGACGCGCTGAGCAGGACCGACCAGTTGATGTTGTCCGCGCCGACGATCGACCGGAGGGCGACCTGGAGCGTGTAGTTCTTGGGGTCGTTCAGCACGATCAACGGCCAGATGTAGTCGTTCCAGCGCCAATGGAAGCTGAAGATCGCCAGGGTCGCAGCGATCGGCCGCGCCAGCGGGAACATGATCTGCCAGAAGATCTTGAACTCCCCCGCTCCGTCGATCCGAGCGGCCTCGGAGAGCTCCGTGGGGACCGTGGAGAAGTACTGCCGGAACATGAACGTCCCGGTGGCGGTCATGACGCTGGGCAGAATGATGCCGGCGAGGCTGTTGTACAGGCCCAGGCTGAGGATGACGCGGAACGTCGAGGGCATGATGACCTCGGTCGGCAGCATCGTGGTGATGAGGATGCCCACGAAGAACCATCGAAGCCACCAGTTGGTGAACTTGGCGAAGGCATAGCCCGTCGCTGCGCTGACGACGACGGTGAGAATCGTCGTGGCTACAGCCACGACGGTGGTGTTCAGCACGTACCGGGCGAAGTCGAACCGTTGCCACGCGTCCACGTAGCCACTGACCGTCCAGTGCTTCGGGAACAGCGTGAGCGGGTAGCTGAACAGCTCCGACCCGGGCTTGAACGAGCTGAGCAGGAACCACAGGGCGGGGAACATCCAGGCAAGCGCAAGCAGCCAGACGCTGCCCGTCACCACCGCCGTCACCCGTGACCGTGACGTCCGCCGACTCCTGCGGTTCGTGACCTGCTCCGAAGGGCCCCTGGATGTCCGGGCGATGAAGCTGCTCATCCGAGTTCCGTCCTGCGGTCGATCCTCACTTGGATCAGGGCGATGACGAGCAGCATGAGCATCAGGATGAAGGAGGCTGCCGATGCGTAGCCGACCTTGTTGAGCTCGAAACCCGTGTGGTAGATGTACTGCACCATGAGGTAGTTCGTGTTGCCGGGGCCACCTCCGTTGAGCGCCTGCACGAGGGCGAACTCCTTCATCGCTCCGATGGAGCTGAGAAGGACCACCATGAACGACGTGGGGCGCAACAGCGGCAGGGAGATGCTCCAGAACTGGCGCCACCCCGAGGCGCCATCGATCTCGGCCGCCTCGTAGTAGCTCCGCGGGATGTTGCGCAGCGCCGCCATGAACAGCAGCATGTTGAAGGCGAGGCTTCCCCAGACGGCGGCGACGACCACCGTCGCCAGGGAGAGGTTGGAGTCCGTCTGCCAGGACACGGGCGCGACGCCGACCTTCGAGAGCAGGAAGTTGACCACCCCGGCAACGAGCAGCAAGAGCAGCATCGGCTCACGTATAACATCCCAGGACCGTTGCGCGAGGCTGCGCTTTATTGCTGCCGGGAGTTCATTTGGACCCTCTGCCTTGAGCCTTAGGGCGGCTTCCTGGGAAGTCAGACCTTCCAACTCGGTCTCTGGGCTTAGCGTCGCACCGTGATCCATCCGACCACCTTCAAAGAAGGGCTGTCCCGTGAGGACGGACGCCCTCGACCCGTTGGCAAGCCTTGGGCGGCCATTCTGAACCGCCAGCCATG
>DAIEHO010000205.1 GCA_027353565.1 Propionibacteriaceae bacterium | reverse complement strand
TCGGCGCCGACCGCGTCGGCATCCGCCTGTCACCCGGCAACACGACCCAGGGCATCGAGGAGACCGACGTCGCGGCGCAGTACGAGGCGCTGGTGGGACAGCTGGCTGAGGTCGGTCTCGTCTACGTGCACATCTTGGAGTCCGAAGGGCTGCGGCCACTGAGCCGTACGCTTCGCGCCGCGTGGCCGGGGGCCTTCATCCTCAACCCGTCCACTCGCCCCGCCCCCACGGGCCTGTCCGAGCTCTCGCTCGTCCAGGACGGCACGACCGACCTGCTCTCCTTCGGAGGTCTGTTCCTCGCGAACCCCGACCTGCCGGCTCGCTTGGCGGCGGGCGGTCCCTTCAACGAGCCCGACAGGGCCACGTCCTTCGGTGGCGACCATCACGGTTACACCGACTACCCGACGCTGGCGGCTTCAGCCGCGGAGTGACTCCGGCCTGCGGCCGAGATCGTACGGATGGGCGGGCGTTCCGGTGCCTGCCCATCCGGCGCGTCGCCACGCGCCGGCTGGGGCTCAGCTCTTCCGGCCCCACTTCGTGCTGACCGGGTTGCGCACCCTGAGGTAGCGCCACTGGGCGACCAGGCCGAGCGCGACGAGGCCGACGTACAGCGCGTACCAGCCCCAGCCCTCGGCGAACACCGCCGTGATCGAGGCCTGGCCGAGGGACGCGGGCCCGACCCTTCCGAGCGCCAGCATGGTGCCGAGCGTGGTCACGCTGGCGCCCGTCAGCACCGTGAGGATGACGAGGATGAGGCCCGGCAGGTCGAGGCGCCAGGCGACGATCGCCAGCACGATCGCGCCGATGATCCCGGCGACCAGCGACACGGCAGCGTTGTTCACGTGGAGCGCGACGACCAGGCTCGTCCCGAGCGTGAAGCCGATGGCCGCCAGGCCCCCGATCATGGCGACCTTGTAGACGAAGAACGCGAACAGGGCGAAGACGACGGCCCCGATCGCTCCGCCGATGAGACTCGCCTGGCTCTGGAACAGGACCGTGTGCGTCACCTGCGCGACGACGGTGGCGCCGACCACGAACCCCACGAGAGCCCCGAACAGGCTGATGATCGCCCGGATCATCGCGTACCCCCGCAGCACCAGCGACAGCCCGATCAGGGCCGCCACCACACCGATCGTCGTGCTCGTCATGCGACCTCCGTCAGCTCGGCTCGTACAGCTCCATGGTGCCCCGTCCGTCCAGGCGAGGACCGGCCGGGGCGGCGGCCCCGCCCGCGTCTCGGCTCAGCGGGCGTGGCGCGGGGGCCCCGACGGGACAGCGGTCAGCTCCGAGCTGTCGGCGTGACGAGGGGTGATGTCGATGGCGAAGCGGTGCGCGAACCGCTTGAGGGGTCCCGGCGCCCACCAGTTGAGGTCGCCGAGGACGGTCATGGTGGCCGGTACGAGCAGCATCCGTACGAGCGTGGAGTCGAGCACGACGACGATCGCGAGCGTGACGCCGATCTCCTGGATCGGGACGAGCGAGCCGGTGCCGAACCCGACGAAGACGACGACGATGACCGACGCCGCGGAGGTGATGATGCGGCCGCTGCGCTGGAGCCCGAGCCGTACGGCCTCGTCGTTGGTCTTGCCCACGTCGTACAGCTCCTTGACCCTGTCCAGCAGGAAGACCTCGTAGTCCATCGCCAGTCCGAAGCCGAACGCGATGGCGATGGCGACGATGTACGACTCGAGACCGGTCACCGCGAAGCCGTGCGCCGTCGAGAAGATCCATGTGGAGATCCCGACGGACGCGGCGATGGAGATGCCGTTGGTGATGAGCGCCTTGAGCGGTACGAGCAGCGACCCGGTCATCAGGAACAACATGAGGAACGTCGCGATGACGATCATCGTCGCCGCGAGCGGGAAGCCGTCGAGCAGGGCCTGGGTGAAGTCGAGCTGGCCGGCCGCCTCGCCGGCGACCATCAGCGACGAGTCGATCGCACGGATCCCCTTGACGGCCGTCGTCGCGTCCCTGCCGCCCGGATCGGCGAGGTCGAACCTCACCTGCAGCAGGACATGGTCGCCCTTCAGGACGACCGGAGGATCGACGCTCTTCACGTGGGGCAGCGCCGCGATCCTCGAGGCGAGGGTGGACAGCGCGGCATCACCGGGGTTGGTCGGAGTGACCACGTACGCGCCGGGCGTGGCCAGGTAGGGGAACTGCGTGTCGAGCGTGTCGAAGTACGCGCGCTGGTCGCTCCCCTTGGGCAGCAGGTCGAGGCCGCTGTTGCGCAGCTGGAGACCGCCCAGGGGGACGATCGCGAGCGACAGGAGCACCAGGACCGCGGCGATGATCCACCAGGAGCGTCGCTGGACCCAGCTCGCGAGCCTGGAGAAGGCGCCCTCGTCCTGCGACGAGTCACCGAGGACGCGCAGGAGCGTTCCGAAGACCGGTATCCGACGCAGGACGCTCACGTGCGCGAACCGCCGTCCGAAGAGCGTCAGGACCGCCGGGAGCAACGTGATCGCCGAGAACAGCGCCAGCACGACGACGCTGGCCGCCGCCACCCCGATGCCGCGGAGGATCGTCGGCGACATGGCGAGGAGGCCGAGGACCGAGGTGGCGATCGTGAGCGCGGAGAACGCGACCGTGCGGCCCGCGGTCGAGACCGTCCGCCGGACTGCGAGCTGTACGAGGGGGTCGTGGCGGCTGGGACCGCCGCTGAGGGTGACACCGGCGAGCGTCAGCTCCTCGCGGAAGCGCGACACGATGAGCAGGCCGTAGTCGATGGACAGGCCGAGTCCGATGACCGTCACCACGTTGATGGTGACGGAGTCGAGCTTCATGAGGTACGAGAGGGCGAGCACCGCCCCGAAGCCTCCGAGGATCGAGGCGATGGCGCCGATGATCGGCATCCCGGCGGCGAGCAGGCCGCCGAAGACCAGCACCATGACGACCAACGAGATCGGCAACGAGACGGCCTCGGCCCGTACGAGGTCGCTCTCCATGACGTTGTTGATCTCGCGCACGATGAGGTGGCTGCTCGACGGGATCGAGGTGGCGCCGGGAACAGCCGTCGCCACGTCGGTGCCGAACGTCCGCAGCCGGGCCGTCACCGCGTCGCTGGCGACGCGTTCGGCATCCGACGACAGCCCGTCCGCGAGCAGCACCTGGACGACGAAGCTCCTGCCGTCAGTGGCGATGTACGGGAGGATCCGCGGGTCCGGCGGGGGTACTGCCCACGGGTCGACCACGGTGCTGACGCAGGGGATGCCGGCAAGGTCCGTACGGGTGGAGGCCATCGTCGGAGCGAGCGTGGTCATCTGCGAGGTGCTGGTGACGTCGACACCCTTGACGAGCAGCCGGACCGACGAGCCACCGGTCGAGCTGTCGAGGATGGCGCTCGCCTTCTCGGATCCGCTGCCGGGGACCCGCGGGTCGGACGTCTCGAGCCTGTCGAAGATCCCCTGTCCGCCGACGCCGACGATCGCCAGCGCGGCCGATGTCGTCGTCAGCACCAGCCACACGGCGATGACGATCAACGGGTGCCTGGTCGTCAGGCGTCCGAGGCTGCCGAACACCTCAACACTGTCCCACATCCCTTGTCACGACCGGGTGGCAATCGAGAGAGAGGCGTTCGTCGCGCCCGGCGTGCCGACGCCGCAGCGCATGCCCTCGAGGACCAGCCGGAGGCGGTGACCGGCAGATCGTCGAGGCGGTGGCTCAGTCGGCTGCGAGGGCCGCTGCGCCGATGATGCCTGCCGCGTTCTGGAGGGTGGCCGGGATGATCGGGGTGTTGAGCCTGAGGTACGGCAGGAACTTCTCCGACTTGCGGCTCACTCCTCCGCCGACCACGAAGAGGTCGGGGGAGAGCAGGAACTCGAGCATCGCGTAGTAGGGCTGGAGCCGCTGCGTGGCCCACTCCTCGTACGAGAGCCCCTCCCGGTCCTTGGCGGAGGCCGCGGCCCGGCTCTCGGCGTCGTGGCCGTTGAGCTCCATGTGGCCGAGCTCGGCGTTGGGGATGAGCACACCGTCGTACAGCAGCGCGATCCCGATGCCGGTGCCCAGCGTCGTCAGGATGATGAGTCCGTCCTTGCCCCTGGCCGCGCCGTACCGGAGCTCGGCGACTCCCGCCGCGTCGGCGTCGTTGACCAGATGCACATGGCGTCCCAGGGCCTTGGAGAACAGCTTCTCTCCGTCGTAGCCCATCCACGCCTTGTCGATGTTGGCCGCGGACTGGACAACGCCGTGCTTGACGATGCCCGGGATCGTGACACCGATCGGCGCGTCGGCCGGAAGCGTGTCCATGAACTGGGCCGCGATCTCGTCGACGATCTTCGCGACAGCCTCGGGGGTCGACTTCGAGGGGGTGGCCACCTTGGAGCGCTCCTCGAGGAACTCGCCCGTCACGAGGTTCACGGGGGCGCCCTTGATGCCGCTCCCGCCGATGTCGATCCCCAGCGCTACGGTCGGCTTCTCGGCCATGGAGTCCTCCTCGTGACGCGCCGGCCGACTCTCTCGCACGGCCGATGGCCCGCATCCTCCCGCACCCCGGGTGCGGCTGCAATGCGCGGCGCCGGCCCAGGCGCCCGGACGCTCAGGACGGGCAACCGTCAGCCGCCGGACTTCCGGCGGAACGTGCGCTTGCTGGCGGCCTGCCGGTGGGGGCCGCCGGCGACCTTGCTTTCCGGTCCGTGTGCCTCGCCCGCCGTCGGCCTGCCCTTCTTGGCCTCCAGCGCGCGCCGCATGGCCTCCTTGGGATCGATGGCCTCGGGCTCGGACGTCTCGTCACTCATGGGGGTCACTCTGCCA
>DAIEHO010000116.1 GCA_027353565.1 Propionibacteriaceae bacterium | reverse complement strand
GGTCTGCTCCCCCGCGGCACCCGCCAGCCGGGTGTCGCGCGACCCCGTCCGTCCTGACAGCTGATTCGCGGCATCGGCAAGGAGCGACTTGCCCAGCTTGCGCATGGCCGCGGGTGACAGGCGCAGTGACCCGTCCGGCGTGCGTCGCAGGAGTCCTGACGAACGGAGCTCCCGCTCGATCTCGGCGAGCCGTCGCGCCGTGACCGCAGCCTCGTCCCCGAGCTGGCGGGCGAGCGCGTCGACGTCGACGTCCTCCATGTGTGCCCCTCCGTACCCCTGCCCGAGCTGCTCCGCGAGGGACTCCAGCTCCGCGAGGTCCTGGAGCACGCCGGTCCCGTCCCCCAGACCGAGCCCTTCGTCACCGCTGAACGACTCCTGGCCCCCCCAGTCCTCGCCTGGCCGCAGCGCCTGGAGGTTCGCGTCGAGCTCGCTGAGCTGCTGCATGAGGTCGGGAGAACCGAAGGCCTGGGCGCTGAGCTGCATGAGCTCGTCGCGCTGCTCGGGCGACATCGACCGCATCATCCGCTGCGCCGCCGCCGCACGCTCGGCCAGCGCGTCGATCAGCTCCTCGACGGTCTCGGGGTTCTCCGGGAAGAACTGTCCGTGCTTGTCCATGAAGTCGCGCATCATCTGCGCGGTGTCCTCGCCCCGGCGGTGTGCCTCGAGAAGCTGGTTGAGGTCCTGGAGCATCTCCGAGACGGCCTGTCGGTCCTCGTCGGTGGCGTTCTCGAGCGCATCCTTCATCCCGGCGAAGCGCTGGTCCAGCAGCTCGCGACCCAGGAGGTCCTTGATCTTCTCGTACGAGTCCCTGGCGTCCGAGGACTGCCAGTCGTACGAGCTCAGCGAGCTCACGGCGGCTGCCGTCGAGGTGGGGAGGCTGTCGAGCGTCATCTCGCGCAGCGCGCGGTCGCCGTCGTCCATCGTGGCGTCACGGGCGAGCTGCTTGCGCTCCGAGAGCACGGCATCGTCGAGGAGCTGCCTCACCTCCTCGAGCGTCCCGTCGAGGCGGTGGTTGCGCAGCAGCTCCTGACGCTTGCGGTGCACATCGCGGGCGAGGTCGTCGAGACCGCGCTGCTCGCGACCGCCGCGCCGCAGGTACTCGCGCAGGGCGTTCTCCGGCGAGTACCCGGCCATGACGTCGTCCGAGACGGCCTTCAGCGCCTCGGCCAGGTCGACGGGAGGTGCGAGCGGGTCGGGCCCGCCCGCGTACCGCCCGTACAGCGACCTCCTGCGACGTCTATCCATAGAGCGTCTCCCCGTCGCCGGAGTCCTTGGAGATGCGGCGGGCGAGGTAGAGGCCCTCCAGGGCGAGCTCGATCGCGCTCGCCCGCTCTCCGACGGACGCCGCGCCGAAGCGCTCTGCCAGCGCGTCGTAGGTCCCGTTGAGGTGGGGCAGCGTGGCGAAGAACTCGGCCGCGGTGATCTGCTCACCCGTCGTGACGGTCACGGAGCCGTCCAGCGCCTCGACGAGCGGGCCGAGATCGATGCCCCGGTACAGCTCTCGTACGGTCTCGGCGGTGGCCACGCGCAGGAGGTGGTCGAGGATGTCCCGCTCCCGGCCCTCCTCGCCGGACTCGAACTCGATCTTGCCGCCGAGGACGTCGACAGCGCTCTCGAGGTCGACGACACGGGCGACGGCCTCGTCCTCGCCGCGGAGGGTGGCGCGATGGCGCGCGGCAGCCGCGATCGTCTCGGCACCTGCTATCGCGAATCGCGCGGAGACGCCCGAACGCTGGTTGACGGCCGGCGACTCGCGCAGCTGGCGCGTGAAGCGGGCCAGGATCTCGAGCAGCGGCTGGGGGAGGTCGGCGACGAGGTTGGCCTCCTGCTGGATGACCGCGACCTCGTCGGTCAGCTCGAGCGGGTAGTGCGTCCGGATCTCGGCGCCGAAACGGTCCTTCAGCGGGGTGATGATGCGCCCGCGGTTGGTGTAGTCCTCGGGGTTCGCCGAGGCCACGACCAGCACGTCGAGGGGTAGCCGCAGCACGTACCCGCGGATCTGGATGTCGCGCTCCTCCATCACGTTGAGCATCGCGACCTGGATCCGCTCGGCGAGGTCGGGGAGCTCGTTGATCGCGACGATCCCACGGTGGCTACGGGGGATGAGACCGAAGTGGATGGTCTCCGGGTCTCCCAGTCGGCGCCCTTCGGCCACCCGCATCGGGTCGACGTCGCCGATGAGGTCGGCGACGGAGGTGTCGGGGGTGGCCAGCTTCTCCGAGTAGCGCTCCGAGCGGTGCTTCCACGCGACGGGGAGCGCGTCGCCGAGCTCGTCCGCGCGGCGGCGGGACTCCGCCGTGATCGGGTCGTACGGGTGCTCGCCCAGCTCCGAGCCCGCGATGACGGGCGTCCACTCGTCGAGCAGCCCAGAGAGCGTACGGAGCAGCCGCGTCTTGCCCTGCCCGCGCTCGCCGAGGAGCACGACGTCGTGGCCGGCGATGAGGGCCCGCTCGAGCTGGGGGATGACCGTACGGTCGAAGCCGTGGATGCCTGGCCACGGGTCGCGGCCCTCCGCCAGCATTGACAGGAGGTTGTGCTGGATCTCCTGACGCAGCGACTGCTGCTCGTGCCCGGAGGCGCGGAGCTCGGAGACTGTACGGATGTTCGGCTGGCTCACGCAGTCACGCTAACTCCGGCCACCAAGCGTGGACCCTCGTCTCACCTGGGCGCCGAAGCCCTGGCCGAGCGGTACGGGGATGCTCTCCCGGACCGGCAAGGTGCTCTCCGGGATCGGGCCGATCCGTGAGGAGCTCTCGGCGGAGCTGCCCGGCGCCACGCCGGGTCGGTTCAGGCCCCGTACTGCGCGCGGTAGGACTGCATGGCGGGCAGTTGGGCGGCGTAGCGCGGGTCGGCGCTCACGTACTCGACGACGTCGTCCAGGGTCACGATCGCCCGTACGTCGACGCCGTGGTCCGCGCGCACCTGGCCGATGGCGGACACGTTGCCCGATCCACGCTCCTGGCGGTCGATGGCGACGACGACTCCGGCGAGCTCCGCACCGGCCGCGCGGACGAGGTCGATGACCTCGCGGATCGCCGTACCGGCCGTGATGACGTCGTCGATGACGAGGACTCGGCCGGCCACGTCGGCGCCGACGAACAGGCCGCCCTCGCCGTGGTCCTTCGCCTCCTTGCGGTTGAACGCCCACGGGACGTCGCGGTCGAAGTGCTCGGCGAGCTGGACGGACGTGGCGGCCGCGAGGGGGATCCCCTTGTACGCAGGCCCCAGCAGCACGTCGAAGTCGAGGTCCCAGGCGACGATCGTGGAGGCGTACGCCTGCCCCAGGCCCGCGAGCGTTGTGCCGGTGTTGAACTTGCCGGCGTTGAAGAAGTAGGGGGAGGTCCGGCCGGACTTCAGCGTGAACTCGCCGAACTGCAGCACCTGGTGAGCCAGGGCGAACTCGATGAAGTCACGTTGGTAGGGATGCACCCTCCCAGCCTAGGGGCCGCTCAGCTGTTCAGCGAGCGGGCCCCTGGCCGGGGTTGTGGGCGGTGTGTCGTCGTAGCTTCCCCCAAGCGGGAGCTATGACCGCCAAAGCGGAACATTGTTATGAAACAGCGTTACGCTAGGATTGTCAAATGCCCCGCCCCAAGGTGTACGACGACGACCTCCGCCGGAGGCTCGTGTCCCGCGCTGCGTTGATGATGGCCGAGAACGGACCGAGCGGCCTGGCTCTGCGACAGCTCGCCGCAGCGGAGGACACGTCGACGACGGCGATCTACTCGATGTTCGACGACCGTGCAGGCCTGATCCGCGAGGTGGGCCGCACGGCAGCGGTCAGCTTCGTCGCCGCCCAGCGGGCCGTTCCCGAGACGGATGACCCGTTCGCGGACCTGCTCAGTCTCGGCCGCGCCTACCGCGGCTGGGCCCTGGCCCACCCGGCCCTGTACCTGGTGCTGATGGCCCCGGCGGCCCCAGGTATGCACCACTTCGACGCGGCGATCCCGGACTCGGAGGCCGCCGACCCGCTCCGCGTGATCATCCTCCGGCTCATCGAGGCGCGAGTCTTCCCCCAGCTGGACCCCAACATGCTGCTGGGGATCATCTGGGCCTCCGTCCACGGCTTCGTCGCGCTCGAGCTGTCCGGCTTCTTCGCTCCCACACCCCAGGACCAGCTCGACCTCATGTACGAGGCGCAGCTCGAGTCCATCAGGCGCGGCTGGAGCATCACGGCCTGAAACCCGTATGTATCCCTCGGGGCGGTCCGCCCGTCTATGTGGCGACTCTTACCTGAAGGGGATTCACATGATTCCGAACATGGGCTCCATGGACCGCAAGATCCGGTCCTTCGTCATCGCACCAGTGCTTGTCATCCTCGCGATCGTGTTCAGCCACGTGCTGTGGCTGATGGTCGTGCTGCTCGTCCTCGCCGTCGTCATGTGGGCGACCTCGGCCGTGAAGACCTGCCCCCTGTACATGCCGTTCAAGTTCAGCACCGCGAAGAAGTAGCCGGGGCTCACGCCACCGCACACGCGGCCCGCGTGTGCGGTGGGGGGGCCGTACCGCCCAATCACGACGAGCGGCCTGTCCGCCCCCGGGCGGTGACCTACGGTGGGAGCATGGCGCTGGACACCGATGACCTGATGGCGGCGACGCCTCGGCTCTACGGGTACGCGCTGTCGCTGACCCGCGACCATGACCTCGCCGAGGACCTCGTCCAGGACACCATGGTCAAGGCGCTCGAGCACGGGGAGTCGTTTCGCGGCGACTCGTCCGTTCAGACCTGGCTGCACCGCATCCTGCACCACCGCTACGTGGACCTCGTGCGGGCCGGCGGCGCGATCTCCGCATCGCCGGAGGACGTGGCCGAGCTCGTCGACCTCCGTTGGCGCGACGGCGCGTACACGGTCGACGGCGAGCAGGTGGTCCTGCGTGCCGAGCGGGACGACGAGCTGCGCGACGCGCTGGCGCACCTGCCGGTCACGTACCGCTCGGCCGTCATCCTTCACGATGTCGAGGACTGGACCGCGGCCGGCATCGCCGAGATCCACGAGATCAGCCTCGCCGCGGCCAAGCAGCGCATCCGCCGCGGTCGCATGATGCTCGTCGACGAGCTGGCCGCCCACGCCGAGCGTCACGCCGATCTGAAGGGTGTCCCGATGCGATGCTGGGCGGCGCGCGAAAGGGTCAGCGACTACCTCGACGGCGACCTCTCCCAGCCGGAGCGCACCGCGCTGGAGCGCCACCTCGGTGACTGCCCCACCTGCCCGCCCCTGTTCGCGGGACTGGTCGGTGTACGGGACGGGCTGGGGCGCCTCCGCGATCCCGATAGCGTCATCGCGCCAGAGCTCGCCGAGCGGCTGCGGGCCTTGCGTACCGGGGTATAGGAGAGATGTGAGCGACGAGCGCGCCGAGACGCCGACGAGACCCGAGACGACCGACTCGGCAGCGCCCGAGCCGACGGAGGTCGACAAGGCCCCGATGACGGTCACGACGATCCTGCTCGTTCGGCACGGGCAGACGCCGACGACCGGCAAGGTCCTCCCCGGGCGGGCTCCGGACCTGCACCTGGCCGATGCCGGCCGGGCCCAGGCGAAGGTCGTCGCCGAGCGCCTCCAGGGGGTGGACATCGCCGCGCTCTACTGCTCGCCGCTCGACCGTACCGTCGAGACCGCCGCCGCGATCGCCGAGGCGTTCGGCCTGGAGGCCATCCACGAGTCAGGTCTGTTGGAGTGCGACTTCGGCGACTGGACCGGCAGCGAGCTGTCGTCCCTGTACACGCTGCCCGAGTGGGCCACGATCCAGCGCGCGCCCTCGACGTTCCGGTTCCCGGGCGGTGAGAGCTTCCCGGAGATGCAGTACCGGATCGTCAGCGCCATCGACCGGATCCGAACCGCCCACGAGGGCAAGACCGTGGTGTGCGTGAGTCACGCAGACCCGATCAAGGCAGCGGTCGCGTACGCTTTGGGTACGCACCTGGACCTCTTCCAGCGCATCGTCGTCAGCCCTTGTTCGGTGTCGGCGATCGCGTTCGTCACTGGCCAGGCACCGGTCGTGCTGACGGTGAACTCCGCCAGCTCTTCCCTGTCCGACCTCAAGCTTTCGTGAGGAGCCCACGATGAGCGATCTCTACGCCGAGTACGACGATGTCGACGAGTTCGCCGTAGGAGCCCTGGGTGAGCCCGGGGCGCGTGTCTTCCTCCTGCAGTGCCGCCACGGCGATGACCGGATCACCATCAAGCTCGAGAAGCAGCAGGCGCAGGCGATGTCGCTGTACCTGCGGCGCGTCCTCGAGGACCTTCCCCAGGCGGAGCCGGTCGCGAAGCCGGCCTCCATCGTGCCGCCGTTCGACGCGGAGTTCGTGCTCGGCGAGATC
>DAIEHO010000104.1 GCA_027353565.1 Propionibacteriaceae bacterium | reverse complement strand
GACGGTCTGGATCTCGAGGTGCTCGGCGGCGTAGGCGTCGACGACTGCGATCCCCTGCTCCACGTCCCGGACGAGCACGATCCCCGACTGCTCGCCGGCCAGGGCGATGCGGACGCGGTCGGCGTGCTTGGTCGCGTCGACCATCGGCGCGAGCGCCGCGTCGACGGCATCCGCGAGCGCGTCGGAGTCGGTGACCAGGACGGATCCGGCCATGGGGTCGTGCTCGGCCTGGCTGAGAAGGTCGGCGGCGACGTGCACGGGGTCGGCCGTGCTGTCGGCCAGGACCGCGATCTCCGTCGGCCCTGCCTCCGAGTCGATACCGACCCGACCGCGCAGCAGCCGCTTCGCCGCGACGACGTAGATGTTGCCGGGCCCGGTGACGAGGTCGACCTTGCGGCACAGCCCGCCCACGCCGTACGCGAACATGGCGATGGCCTGCGCGCCCCCGACGGCGTACACCTCGTCGACGCCCAGCAGCGCGCAGAGCGCGAGGATGTTGGGGTGCGGCAGTCCGCCGAAGTCCTTCTGCGGTGGGCTCGACACCGCGATCGACGCGACGCCCGCGGCCTGCGCCGGGACGACGTTCATGATCACCGACGACGCCAGCGGCGCGAGTCCGCCCGGCACGTACAGGCCGACGCGGCCCACCGGTACGAGGCGGGTCGTGACGCTCGCGCCCGGAGCGAGCTGCGTCGTCGGCTGAGGCATGGCGGCCTCGTCGGCGCAGACCGCCCGGCGGCGGCGGATCGACTCCTCGAACGCGGCGCGCAGCAGCGGGTCGAGCTGGGCGAGCGCCTGGGCGAGCACGTCGGCGGGCACGCGAAGCGACGGCGGGGTGACGCCGTCGAACCTCTCGCTGAAGCGAACGAGAGCCGGCTCCCCCTCGTCCCTGACCGCCGTACAGATCGGCTCGACCCGCGCGACGGCGTGCTCGACGTCGAACTCGGCACGCGGCACCACGCTCGCGTAGTCGAACGTCGGGTCGTCGGCGCTGTCGCGGAGGTCGATTCGTCGGAGCACGGTCGAAGTCTATTGAGCCAGCCTGTCCGGATCTGTGCCAATATCACCTGCCGTCATCCCGTCGCCGCCTGGACACCGTGCTGCCGTACCGGACCCCGGCTGGTTCAATGAGCACGTGCCACACCTCCCCGGGCTCGCGCCCCTGTTCATCGGCGTGGGCACCGTCGTCAACGTCGGCACGGTGCTGGTCGGTGGCCTCATCGGACTGCTCATCGGCAACAAGCTGCCGGAGCGGACGAGAACCCTCGTCACGCAGTCCCTCGGCCTCATCACGGTCGTCCTCGCCCTGCAGAACGCGTGGCAGATCTCGTCGACCGCCCTGTCGGACCTCGTCGGCCACGGTGTCGGGATGGTCGTGCTCGTCATGGCACTGCTCTTAGGCGCCATCGCCGGCTCGGCGCTCCGGCTCCAGGAGCGCGTCGAGGGCCTCGCGGGCTATGTCACGGACCGCCTGGGCCAGGGCGGCGAGACACGTCAGCACTTCGTGACCGCGATCGTCACCCCGACGCTCCTCTTCTGCATCGGTCCGCTGACGATCGTGGGGTCCCTCTCCGACGGCCTGGGACGGGGTGCGGACCAGCTGTTCGTGAAGTCGATTCTCGACGGCTTCGCGGCCATCGCGTTCGCGTCCTCGCTGGGTGTCGGTGTGCTGCTCAGCGCCGGCATGGTGGCCATCATCCAGGGCGGCCTGACCCTCGCCGGGTTCCTGCTGGGCGACGTGCTTCCCGGCCCGTACGTCGACATCATCACCGCCACGGGCGGCGTCATCCTCCTTGCCCTGGCCCTGGGTCTCCTGGGCGTCAAGCAGATCCGCGTCGCCGAGCTTCTGCCGGCCCTCGTCCTCGCACCGGTGCTCCTGCTCGGCGTCGCGCAGCTGTTCTGATGTCGAAGAAGGCCACGGGCACCCCTGCCCTCGACATCCTCACGGCAGCCGGCATCACCTTCTCCGTCCACGAGTACGACCACGAGGCCCGGAGCCACTTCGGCGAGGAGACCGTTGCGGCTCTCGGCGTCCCGGCTACCCGGGTCTTCAAGACGCTGCTCGCCGGCGTCACCGGGGCGGCGAGGCCGGAGCTCGCCGTAGGTGTCGTGCCGGTCTCCGGCCAGATGGACCTCAAGGCTCTCGCGAGGGTGCTCGGGTGGAAGAACGCGGAGATGGCGGACCCAGCAGTCGCGCAGCGCTCGAGTGGGTACGTCGTCGGCGGTATCTCCCCCTTGGGGCAGCGGACCCGGCTGCGTACGGTCGTCGACCAGTCCGCGAT
>DAIEHO010000089.1 GCA_027353565.1 Propionibacteriaceae bacterium | reverse complement strand
CGCGAACCAGCCGAAGCTGGCCGCACCCTGCGGGCTGAGGAACCCGGCGCACACGATGAGACCGCCGAAGAGGTAGAGCCAGTACGAGAACATGTTGAGCCGCGGGAACGCGACGTCGGGCGCCCCGAGCTGCAGCGGCATGATCGCGTTCGCGAAGCCGGCGAACATGGGCGTCGCGAACAGGAGCAGCATGATCGTGCCGTGCATCGTGAAGAACTGGTTGTACGTCTCGTACTGAAGGAACTGGATCCCCGGGAAGGCCAGCTCCGCACGGATCGCCAGCGCGAGAACACCACCGAAGAGGAAGAACACGAAGGCGGTGACGAAGTACATCTTCGCGATCACCTTGTGGTCGGTCGAGGTGATCATCGTGTAGAAGCGACGGCCCCAGGTCTCGTTCCGCGTGGCCTGCTTGGTGCTGGGTAGTGCCACCCTTTCAGCGACAGCGCTCACTTGGTGGTCTCCTTCGCGCTCGGCACCGGGACGGTGGTCGTCTGCGGGTTCACGGGGATCTCGCCCGTCTGGCCCTTGGCCTTGAGGTCGTTGAGGTACGCGTAGTACTCGGGCAAGGTCACGACGTGCACGTTGAACAGCATCTGCGAGTGGTAGGCGCCGCACAGCTCCGCACACTTACCGAGGTATGTGCCGAGCTTCGTGGGCGTGACCTCGAAGGTGTTCGTACGGCCCGGGATCGCGTCCATCTTGAAGTAGAACTCAGGGATCCAGAACGAGTGGTCGACGTCGTTCGACTCGATCTTGAACAGGATCTTCTGGTTCACCGGCAGGTACAGGTCCGGGTAGTTCTCGAGCGTTCCCGCCTCGTGGATGATCGCGCCGACCTCGGGCGTGTTCTGCTCGTAGTAGTTGAACGTCCACGACCACTTCTGGCCGATGGCCATGATCGTGCGGTCGGGGTTGCCGCTGTGCGCCATGACGACGTCCTGGGCGCGGACGGTGTAGAGGAAGAGCACGCCGATGACGAGGAACGGCAGGATCGTGTACATGATCTCGAGCGGGACGTTGTAGCGGTTCTGCCTCGGCTTCTCGTCGCGATGCTTGCGGCGGAACCTGATCACGGCGAAGCCGATGAGGCCCCACACGATGACGCCGACGACCATGCTCGCGATCCAGGCACCGCTCCACAGGGAGCCGATGTTGCCCGACTGCTGACTGGCTCCCACGGGTAGTCCCCAACGGGTCCACTGCGCGGACGTCTCCTGGCTGCATCCGGCGGTCAGCAGCAGAACCGCCGCGCCTGCCAGGACCTTGCGGGGAGTCAGAACACGGTGCACGCGTCGTCCTTCCGTACGGACGCACGCCGGCGTCACACTCGACTGACCGAGAGCCTAACGCAAAACCACCCCCCGGTGACGAGTCATGGGAGGTGGTTTGGTATAAGCGCTGTTTCTCAGCCCTCGTTGATCAGTGGAAGGAATCTCCACATGCGCACGAGCTCTGAGCGTTGGGGTTGTCGATGGTGAAACCCTGTGACGAGATCGTATCGGCGAAGTCGATCTCCGCACCACTGAGGTAGGGGGCGCTCATCTTGTCGACGGCGACCTTGACGCCGCTGAACTCGGTGACGACGTCACCATCGAACGAGCGGTCGTCGAGCTCGAGCTGGTAGCGCAGACCGGAGCAGCCGCCCGGCTGCACGGCGATGCGGAGCACGAGGTCGTCGCGACCCTCGTTCGCCATCAGCGACTTGACCTTGGCGGCCGCGACGTCGGTCAGGATGACGCCCTGTGTGGTCGTGGTCGTGATCGTGTCGGTCATATCTTTCCCTCCGAAAAGGACTGTCACGTGTCTGCGTGCTTGCCGGGTCAGTCTACGTGAAGAGTTGAAGGACCAACGACTCTCGTCGCGCCGTGGTCACCAGCTCCAGGTGTGAGC
>DAIEHO010000084.1 GCA_027353565.1 Propionibacteriaceae bacterium | reverse complement strand
GGGTGACCGACGTTGAGAGAGTTCCCGGTACCGGTGTAGTCCATGTAGTACTGCAGCTGGTCGTCGACCAGCCGGTAGTACGCCGCGTTGTCGATGCCCTTGAAGCTGAGCGTCGGGCCGAGGTGGTTGCCTTCGGCCGTGTGGTTGTAGACGACGTCGAGGATCACCTCGATGCCCGCCTCGTGCAGGGTCTTCACCATGCCCTTGAACTCCTGCACCTGCGTTCCGGCGCTCTGCTCGGACGCGTACTCGGCATGCGGGGCGAAGAACCCGATGGTGTTGTAGCCCCAGTAGTTCCTCAGGCCGCGCTCGACGAGGGTGCCGTCATGGACGAACTGGTGCACCGGCATCAGCTCGACCGCGGTCACCCCCAACGCCTGGAGGTGCTTGACCACAGCCGGTTGGGTGAGTGCGGCGTACGTTCCGCGTTGTTCCATCGGGATCTCAGGGTGCAGCTGGGTCAGGCCCTTGACGTGCACCTCGTAGATCAGGCTCTCGTTGTAGGGGATGTTGAGCCTGCGGTCTCCGGTCCAGTCGAAGAAGGGGTTGATGACGACACCGAGCATCGTCCGGGACGCCGAGTCGTCGTCGTTGCGGGAGTCCTCGTCGCCGAAGGTGTAGCCGAACAGGGACTGGTCCCAGTCGATCGTCCCCTCGACAGCCTTGGCGTACGGGTCGAGCAGCAGCTTGTTGGGGTTGCAGCGAACCCCGCCGGCCGGGTCGTACGGGCCGTGGACCCGGTAGCCGTAGCGTTGCCCCGGATCGGTCTGGGGGAGGTAGGCGTGCCAGACGTACGCGTCGACCTCGGTGAGCTCGATCCGCGTCTCCGTCCGCGCGTCGTCGAACAGGCAGAGCTCGACCCGCTCCGCAACCTCACTGAACAGGGCGAAGTTCGTCCCCCTGCCGTCGTACGTGGCACCCAGTGGGTACGACGACCCGGGCCAGACCTGCATGGTTCTCCTCGTCGGTGGGCGGAAGAGTGCCCGTTCGCTCGGCCCGATCGCGCCGGGTATCGAGTAGTTACCCAAGAACGTACAAGGTGAATCGCTCATGCGCGTCCGGTACGACCCGGCCGAGGCCGGATGCGCTGGTCGGGCCCCTTCTCCTCGGGAGCGATGTTGGCCAACGCTCGTAGGCTGATCGTCACGGGAGTGTTGGAGGCTATCCAAAGGCAGGCACCATGGACCGCACCCTGGATCCGTTCCGTGAGCTCTTCGGCGACGACGTCACCCGTACGGTCGCGATGCCGGTGGATGTGGTCCTCGCCGGTGACGACGTGGTCCTCGCGATCGACCTTCCCGGCGTCGAGTGGTCGAGCATCGACATCGATGCGAAGGAGCGCACGCTGACGATCCGCGCCACGCGCAGCACCTGGACCGCCGACGGCCTGCAGTGGCTGCTGCGGGAACGGCCGACGGGAACCTTGGTCCGTCGGTTGACCCTGAGGAAGGGTGTGGCGCTCGACAAGGCCGAGGCCGTCTACGCCTCAGGCGTGCTCACGGTCCGGATGCCCGTCGCCGATGAGGCGAAGCCGCGGAAGATCGCCGTCAGCCACGTCGACAGTGGCTGGGTCATCGGCGGCCGCGTCGAGCCGACCAGCTGAAGCAGCGCCAGTCCGGTCCCACCGGCCACGACCGAGCCACAGCCGAGGACCCCTGCTCGTGGGCGCTGGCTCACGCGACGGGAGGCCACTAATCTAGAAGTCCCGCTAACTCGAATCATGTGTTCCATGAGAAGGGGCGATCAATGGACCTGCGTCAGATGGAGTATCTGGTGGCCCTTGCCGACGAGCAGCACTTCACGCGGGCCGCCGCGCTCTGTGGGGTGTCACAGTCCGGGCTGTCCGCGGCGATCCGCGGGCTCGAGACCGAGCTGGGCAGCGAGCTCTTCAGCCGTACCACGCGTCGGGTGGAGCCGACCGACGCGGGACTGGCGCTGCTCCCGTACGCACGCGAGCTGCTCAGCCAGGCCAGCGCCGGCCGTGACGCGGTGGTGCGGGTCACGCGGGAGCTCTCCGGTCAGCTGCGCGTGGGAGCCGAGCAGTGCCTCGGAGTCGTGGACGTGCCGGCGCTGCTGGAACGCTTCCATCGCCGCTATCCGCAGGTGACGATCCACTTCACGCAGTCCGGCTCCTACGACCTGCTCGACATGGTCCGCGCGGGCGACCTGGACGCAGCCTTCGTCGCGAGCTCGGACCACCTCGGAGCACTGGACCGGCTGGAGATCGGGCGGCGTCCCCTCCTGCTGCTGTGCCCGCCGGACCATCCCCTGGCCACCGCGGCGAAGGCGGAGTGGACCGACCTCGACAGGCTGGACTACGTCGACTTCCACGAGTCGTGGGCTGTCCGCTCGATCAACGACGAGCTGTGCCGGTCGCACGGCGTCCACCGCCGGGTGAGCTGCACCGTCGACGACATCCACACCCTTCTCGACCTCGTGCGACGCGGCCTCGGCGTCGCCTTGGTGCCGCAGACCATCGCCGCGAAACCACAGGCCACCGGCCTCGGCGTCGTGCAGCTCCCGTCCGACAGTGGCGCCGAGTGGGTCGTCTCCGTGGTCACCGCGCCGCGGGGCCCGGAGACGGCCGCAGCCGTGCACCTCCTGGAGCTGCTCACCCAGTAGCAGCGGCGGACACCGGCTGGCGAGGCTCCGCCGCAGTCCCTGACCGAAGCTTCACGGCCGAGTCCTCGCGGTGTCGACTAGGCGTTGTTCATGGTGGCGGGGTTGGGCCGACGCGCTTGCCGGCCTCCAGGGCATCGAGAACAGAGATCTCGGCAGGCTCCAGTGCGAAGTCGAAGAGGTCGAAGTTCTCGACCATGCGCGCCTTGCGGACGGTGCGGGGGATGATGACTCGGCCATGCTCGAGGTGCCAGCGCAGCGTGACCTGCGCAACGGTCTTCCCGTACTTGGCTGCGAGGGCGTCCACGGCCGGCGTGTCCACGAGAGCGCCACGTGCGATCGGGCTCCACGCCTCGACGAGGATCCCCGCACGGACGCAGCGCTCCTCGACCTCGCGCTGCTGGAGCTCGGGGTGCAGCTCGATCTGGTTGACAGCCGGGACGGTGGAGCTCTCGGCAGCGAGGCGGTCCAGGTGCTCCGGGAGGAAGTTCGAGACTCCGATCGACTTCGTGAGGCCCTGCTCTGCGAAGCGCTCGAGCGCATGCCAGGCCTCGACGTACAGTCCCCGGGCGGGCGTGGGCCAATGGATGAGGTAGAGGTCGACGTACGGGAGACCCAGCTTGTCCAGGCTGGACTTGATGGCATCCCCGGACAGGTCGGGGGCCTGGTCCGCGGGACGCTGCTTGGTGGTGATGAAGAGCTCCGAGCGGTCGATCCCGGACTCGACGATCGCTTCGCCGACCGCCGCTTCGTTCGCGTACCCGGCCGCAGTGTCGATGTGCCGGTAGCCGACCTCGAGTGCGTCGAGCACGACCCGCTTCGTCTCCGCGGGGTCGACCTGGAAGACGCCGAAGCCCAGCTGGGGGATCCGGGCCCCGCTGTTCATCTCGACGAAGGGGACAGTGCTCATTGCTTCTCCTTGTGGCGGCGATCGACAGACTCGCTCGAGCGATCCCTCGTGGGCCGGGATCCATCGATGGCCGGGTAGCCGGTGGTCTGGTGGCACGGCCCGCTGCGGGTGCACGGTCTCTCCGGCGTCTCGATGGCGGGCCAGGGCTCACTCTAGGGGCGGGATTTCCATCAG
>DAIEHO010000071.1 GCA_027353565.1 Propionibacteriaceae bacterium | reverse complement strand
CTTCTCCTGCGGACGCTCCTTCACGTCGGGGATGGCGAGCGCCGCGACGACGACCTGGACCTCGCGAAGACACCCCAGCGTCGACGCCTCGACGAGCATCCTCGCGAGCCGTGGGTCGACGGGCAGTCGGGCCAGCTGATGGCCCACCGGCGTGAGGCTGGGGCTCGTGCTGCGGCCCTCGAGGGCGCCGAGCTCGGTGAGCGTACGGATGCCGTCGGTGATCTGCCCGGCGTCCGGAGGCTCGACGAAGGGGAAGTCGACGATGTCGCCGAGGTCGGCCTCGGCCATCTGGAGGATGACCGATGCCAGGTTCGTCCGGAGGATCTCGGGCTCGGTGTACTGGGGGCGCGCCTCGTAGTCGGTCTCGCTGTACAGGCGGATGCAGATACCGGGCGCCACACGGCCGCACCGGCCCGCACGCTGGTTCGCGGAGGCCTTCGAGATGGGCTCGATCGGCAGCCGCTGCACCTTCGTGCGCTTGGAGTAGCGCGAGATGCGCGCGGTACCGCTGTCGACCACGTACCGGATTCCCGGCACGGTCAGGGAGGTCTCGGCGACGTTCGTCGCGATGACGACGCGGCGGCCCGTGTGGGGCGCGAACACCCGGTGCTGCTCCGCGACCGACAGCCGAGCGTACAAGGGCAGCACCTCGGTGAAGCGCAGGTTCCGGGCGGCGATCGCCTCGGACGCGTCCCGGATCTCCCGCTCACCCGAGCAGAAGACCAGCACGTCGCCGTCCCCGGCCGCCTGGAGCTCCTCCACCGCGTCGCAGATCGCCTCGGTGAGGTCGCGCTCGTCCGCCGGGGGCGCGGGCCGTACGGGCGCGGCGTCGTCCTCGTCGGAGACCGCGCCGTCGTCGCGTACGGGTCGGTAGCGGATCTCCACCGGGTACGTACGGCCCGTCACCTCGACGATCGGCGCGTCGAAGTGGTCGGCGAATCGCGACGTGTCGATCGTCGCACTCGTGACGATGACCTTGAGGTCGGGACGGCGAGGGAGGAGCTGCTTGAGGTAGCCGAGCAGGAAGTCGATGTTCAGGCTGCGCTCGTGGGCCTCGTCGATGATGATCGTGTCGTAGGCGCGAAGCTCCTTGTCGTGCCCGATCTCCGCGAGCAGGATGCCGTCCGTCATCACTTTGATCCGCGTCGCGCGGCTCGCCTTGCGCGTGAAGCGCACCTGGTAGCCCACGACATCGCCCAGCTCCGTACGGGTCTCCTCCGCGATCCGCTCGGCGAGGGTCCGGGCGGCGATCCGTCTGGGCTGTGTGTGGCCGACGCTGCGCCGGCCCGCCAGAAGGCAGATCTTGGGCAGCTGGGTCGTCTTGCCGGAGCCCGTCTCCCCGGCCACGACGACGACCTGGCTGCTGAGCAGCGCCGCCGCGATGTCGGGGACGGCGGCGGCGATGGGCAGGTCGGGATCGACGACGAGATACGGCTCCATGGCCGTCACAGCCTACGGTCCCGCGGACAGGTCTAGCGTTCGCCTCATGGACGACAACCGAAGGTACGACGTGTTGCCCGGGAGCCACGGCTCGAGGGTCCTGGTTCGCGCGAGGGGCAGCGAGGTGCTCCGGATCCCGCGGATCAACCGTGGCACCGCGTTCACCGAGCAGCAGCGGATCGACCTCGGGCTGGTCGGGCTGCTTCCCAGCGGGGTGGCCACCTTCGACGTCCAGCTGCGGAGGGCGTACCACCAGTTCCAGTCGGCGAGCACCAACCTGGACAAGTTCACCTACCTCCAGGCCCTCCGGGACCGCAACACCGTCCTGTTCTAACGGCTGCTCGCCGATCACCTGCCGGAGATGATGCCGATCGTCTACACCCCGACCATCGGGGAGGCGATCCAGCGCTTCAGTGGGACCTACCACCAGCGGCTGCACGGGGTCTTCCTGTCCATCGACAGGCCCGACACGATGGAGGCGTCGCTCCTGGCGTTCGGTCGGGAGCCGGACGAGGTCGACCTCGTCATCGTCACCGACAGCGAGGGCATCCTCGGCATCGGCGACCAGGGCGTGGGCGGGATCCAGATCTGCCTCGGCAAGAAGAGCCTGTACACGGCCGCCGCGGGGCTCGACCCGAACCGGGCGATCCCGGTGGTCCTCGACGTCGGCACGGACAACCTGGCGCTGCTGAACGACGAGGTCTACCTCGGAGAGCGCCACTCGCGTGTGCGCGGTGAGCGGTACGACGCGTTCATCGACGCGTTCGTCGACACCGTGACGCGGACGTTCCCGCACGCGATGATCCACTGGGAGGACTTCGGCGCCTCGAACGCCCACAGGATCCTGAACCGCTACCGCGACAGGGTGTGCACCTTCAACGACGACGTCCAGGGCACGGCTGCGGTCGTGGGCGCCGCCGCGGTTGCCGCCGTACGCGCCAAGGATGAGCGGATGCGCGACCAGCGGGTCGTCGTCTTCGGTGCAGGCACAGCCGGCATCGGTGTGGCCGACCTCATGGTCGACCTGATGGTGGCCGAAGGTCTGCACCGCGACGAGTGCCGCTCCAGGTTCTGGTGCCTCAGCAGCCAGGGGCTGATCACCACGGCGACGACCAGGATCCGCGACTTCCAGCGGCCCTATGCCCGGTCCGTCGACGAGGTGGCCGACTGGGACGTCGCGAACGAGGACCGGATCGACCTCCTGGAGGTGGTGCGCGCGGTGTCTCCCACGATCCTCCTGGGCACGTCCGGGCAAGGGGGCGCCTTCACCCAGGCGGTCATCGCAGAGATGGCCCGCCACGTCGACCGGCCGGTCGTCATGCCCCTGTCCAACCCCACGAACCTCGCCGAGGCGCTGCCCGAGGACATCCTGTCCTGGAGCGACGGCCGTGCCTTCATCGCGACCGGGTCACCGTTCGCGCCGGTCACGTACGGCAACGTGACGTACACGGTCGCTCAGGCCAACAACGCACTCGTCTTCCCGGGTCTCGGGCTCGGGGTCGCCGTCAGCCGCGCCCGGAGGGTCACGGACAAGATGATCACGGCCGCTGCCCAGGCACTGGCGTCGATCACGCACGTCACGACGCCCGGTGCCTCGCTGCTGCCGTCCGTCGAACGGCTGCGCATGGTGTCGGCGACGGTGGCCGTGGCCGTGGCCCGCGCTGCTGTGGAGGACGGGGTCGCGGAGAACGAGCTCATCGACCCCATCCAGCAGGTGTACGACGCGATGTGGCTGCCGGACTACCCGGAGCTCATCGTCGAGTAGGTCACCTCACGAGGCAGACGGGGCACAGGGCGTGGGCCAGGATGCCGCGCAGAGGACCGCCGAAGGACATGCCGGTGACGGGGTGCGGGTGCACGCCCAGGACGAGCAGGTCCACCGTTCCCGTCTGGTTCACGAGCTCGTCGATCGGCATGCCGTCGAGGATCTCGCCCTCGATCTCCACGTCCGGGAAGTCCTTGCGGACCTCGTCCAGCATCGTCCCGAGGGCTGCACGGGCCGAGGCGGTCGACTCAGGCGTCGGGTTGGCCTTGAACGCGGCGAAGAAGCCTGTGGGAGGCGGAGAGACCACGTGTGCCACGACGAGTGCGCACTTGCGGTCCCGGGCTTCCTGGAGCGCCCATTCGACCTGCCGCTTGGCCTTGTCCGGGGCTGTCACCGCGACCGCGATCCGCTTGTGGGCGCCGGTGCGACCGGGCGTCGACGCCGCGGAGATGACGACGACGGGGCAATGGGCCGACCCACCGAGGGACAGGCTGGTGGAGCCGATGAACATCCGGTCCAGACCACCGGCGGCTCGACGACCGACCACGCAGAGCTCTGCGTTCTCGGAGAGGTCCGCGAGCACAGCGGTCGGGTGCCCCATCAGCACCTCGGAGTGGACCCGCTCGGGCGGGAAGCCGTTGTCGGACAGGAAGAGCCTCGCGACAGCGAGTGCCTCCTCGCCGACGGACGACAGGATGGTCGGGTCGTACACGACGCCCCACCCGCTCGTCAGGACCCCATCGTCGACGGCATGGACGAGCCAGATGTCATGCCCTGTACGCTCCGCGGTGCCGAGCGCGTACATGACGGCACGCATGGCGTCATCGGAGCCGTCGACGCCGACCAGGATGCGGGGCGGTGAGGGCTTCTGGCCTTCAGGGAACTCCTCGGTAGTCATGCCGATCACACTAGTCCCGGCCGCTTCACACGGCCGGAGTTGCGTGCACCAGCGACGAGCCGATGTCCGCGAGCAGGTCGGCGACGGTCCGGACAGCCCGTCGCGCGTAGTGGTCCGGCCTGGCCAGCGCGACGATCGCCCGCTGCGAGTTGACCCCTGACAAGGGGCGCAGCACGATCGTGGGGTTCGGTCGCGTCGTGAACCGCGGCAGTAGTGCCAGCCCCTCGCCCGCCCCGACCATGGCCTCGACGAGGCGGTTGTCGACGAGCCTCATGCGCCGGGTCAGGTGCGTGCCGGTCACGGCCTCCACCGCCAGCAGGACGGAGTCGAACGGGAAGCCCGCCGGGACGGCTACCCAGGTCGTCCCGATGAGATCGGCCGGCACGAGCGCCCCCTTGGACGCCAGCGGGTGGCCCACGGGCAGCGCGACGTCGAGGGGCTCGCGGGTGAGCACGCGGCACACCAGGTTCTCCGCGCCCGACGGTACGTCGCCGGCGAGGCTGTGGGCGATGACGAGGTCGTGGTCGAGGGTCTGGAGCGCGTACGCGTCCTCCGCAAGGTCGAAGTCACGGACGTCCACAGTGATCGCCGAGCCACGCAACCGGGCCACGAGCGTCGGCAGGAGCGCCTCACCGGCGCTGGGCAACGTGCCGATCGACACCTGGCCGCCAGGTGTACCCAGCCGGGACTCCAGCCGTGCCGTCACGTCGGCGAGCACCCGGCCGACCTCATCGGCGCTGTCCGCGAGCAGCAGCCCCTCCGCGGTCAGCCGCAGCCCCCGAGCCACGGGTTCGACGAGCGCCACGCCGAGCTCCCGCTCAGCCGTACGCAGCTGCTGCGACACGGCGGAGGGCGTCCGGTGGGTGGCCTCGGCGACCGCCGCCAGGGTCCCGCGAACCGCGATCTCGCGCAGCAGGAACAGATGACGCACTTCCATGTAGGAAGCCTACATTGCTGATTCAGAAATCTTCGCTTGTCCTTCACCATCATCGTCGGCCAGGCTGGGGACGTGCCAGTCCGCCATGTCCTGCTCGCTGTCTTCGTCGCTGTCGTCTGGGGCGCGAACTTCATCGCCATCCACGAGTCGTTGCAGCAGTTCCCGCCGCTGTTCCTCGTCGCGCTGCGGTTCGGTGTCCTGGCGATCCCGACGTTGGCGTTCGTCCCCCGACCGCGCGTGCCGACGCGCTGGCTCATCGGGTACGGGCTGGGGTTCGGCACCCTGCAGTTCATCGGCCTCTACCTGGGCATGGCGGCCGGCTTCCCGTCCGGCCTCGCATCGCTTGTGCTCCAGTCCAGCGCACCGTTCACGGTGGTGCTCGGAGCACTCCTGCTGCGCGAGAGGGTCTCCGCACGCAGCGCCGTGGGGATAGCGATCGCGGTCGCCGGACTCATCCTCGTCGGTGTCGCTCGCGGTGCCACCGGGAGCTGGTGGCCGTTCCTGCTCGTCGTGTTCGGCGGCTTCGGCTGGGCGCTGGGGAACATCTCGACCCGGAAGGCGGCCGCACCGAACCCCCTGCACCTCACACTGTGGATGTCGGTCGTCCCGCCGCTGCCGATGTTCGCGCTGTCGTTGGTCTTCGAGGGGCCGCGCCGGATCGCGACCTCGGTGGCGAGCTCGTTCGAGCCCGCAGCCGTGCCGGCCTGGGTCGGCCTCGCGTACACGGTCCTCATCGGCACTGTCGCGGGCTCCGGCGTCTGGGTGTGGCTGATGAGCCGTCACCCGGCGGGACACGTCGCACCGTTCTCGCTGCTGGTGCCCGTCACGGGTCTGTCAGCCGCGTGGCTCGTGCTGGGCGAGACGCCGCGGCCCTTGGAGCTCCTGGGAGGCGCTGCCGTCATCGGCGGCGTGCTGTGGGCCGGCCTGCGTCGCTCCCCCGCCGTGGTGGCCGTCCCCGCCGCCGATCACGAGGACGCCGACACCGCCCTGCCGCTGAGCCTGTCGAGCGTGACCCCGATGGTCACCACGTCGTGCCCCGGCACCCAGGACCTCGGCGACACGTCGCCCGCGTAGTGCGCAGCGTGCCCGTGGGCCAGGACTGACCACCCGTTGCGGAGGTCCTCCGAGACGTCGTCCACCTGCACGCTCACGCGTTCGCCCTCCGCGAGGTGGGCGAGCACACCTTCCTGCGACGTGCGGAAGACGAGGACGCCGGTGTCGTCGAGCGCATAGGTGACGGGCAGCACGAGCACGTCGCCGGACGGCGACACGAACCCCAGGCGCGCGACCGAGCGGGACGCGAGCAGACGGCGGCACTCCTCCGGCTCGAGCCTCTCGTCGTACCCCGTGCTCACAGCGCAGGCACCTCTGCGCCGAGCTTCCACCCACGGACTTCCGGGAGATCTTCGAGGTGCTCCACGATGTAGGCCTCGTGTCGGGAGAGCTGCGACAGGCAGTACTGCCGGAGGTCCTCCGCACCGGCCGGCGCGACGTGCGCGTTGTTCAGGGCGTCCAGGACCAGGTGGTACCTCGAGGCCTTGTTGCGGACGACCATGTCGAACGGTGTCGTCGTCGTCCCCTCCTCGATGAAGCCCCGGACCCGGAAGCGATCCGCGTCGGGGCGTCCGTGCACGAGCTGGTGGATCGCGCCCGGGTAGCCGTGGAACGCGAAGACCACGTCCTTCGTGTCGGTGAACAGCTCGCGGAAGTACGTCTCGGTCATGCCGTGGGGGTGGTCCTTCGGCCGACGCAGCGTCATGAGGTCGACGACGTTGACCACACGCACGCGGAGGGCGGGCAGGCGCGTACGCAGGAGCTCCGCGGCCGCCACGGTCTCCATCGTCATGATGTCGCCGGCGCACGCCAGCACGATGTCGGGCTCCCCCGGACCCTCGGGTGTGCCTGCCCACTCCCAGGTCGAGGCGCCGCGGGTGCAGTGCTCGATGGCCTCGTCCATGGACAACCACTGGGGCTGGGGCTGCTTGTCGATCACGATCAGGTTGACGTACGACTGGGACGAGAAGCAGTGGTCGGCGACCGACAGCAGGCAGTTGGCGTCGGGCGGCAGGTAGATCCTCACCACATCGCTGCGCTGGTTGAGGACCACCTGGATCAGCCCAGGGCCCTGATGGCTGAAGCCGTTGTGGTCGTTGCGCCACGCGGTGGAGCTGAGGAGGATGTTCAGGCTGGGCACCTTGGCGCGCCACGGCAGCGCCGTCGCCTCCTGAAGCCACTTCGCGTGCTGCACCGTCTGCGAGGCGGACACCATCGAGAACGCCTCGTACGTGGCGAACAGCCCGTGTCGTCCCGTCAGCGTGTACGCCTCCAGCCAGCCATGGCAGTTGTGCTCGCTGAGCACCTCCATGACGCGGCCGGACGGGCTGAGCTTGACGTCGCCCGGCTCCAGGCCCTCCATCCACGCGCGGTCTGAGACGTCGAACACCGCCCCGAGCCTGTTCGAGTTCGCCTCGTCGGGAGAGAACAGCCGGAACGTGTGCGGGTTGCGCTCGTACGCGGCCTTCATGAGCTCGCCGAGCAGGCGCGTCGACTCGACCTTCTCCGTCGCCCGCCTCTCGACGGGTACAGCGAACTCGCGGAAGTCCGGCAGGTCGAGCGGTGTGCTCAGCAGGCCGCCGTTGGCGTGGGGCGTGCCCGACATCGACATCGCCTTCTCCGGGTTGGCCCGGTGCACGAGGTCGACGAGGTGGCCGTTCTCGTCGAAGAGCTCCTCCGGCCGGTACGACTTCATCCATGCCTCGAGGAGCGCGAGGTGCTCGGGGTTCTCCTTCACCCCGGACAGCGGCACCTGGTGCGCGCGCCACGTGCCCTCGATCTGTACGCCGTCGACGACGTCCGGACCCGTCCAACCCTTGGGAGAGCGGAAGATGATGAGCGGCCAGCTCGGGCGTCCGGTCGGTGCCGAGCCGTCGCGCGCGGCAGAGACGATGGCCTGGATCCTGTCGTACGCCACCGACAGCGCCTCGGC
>DAIEHO010000067.1 GCA_027353565.1 Propionibacteriaceae bacterium | reverse complement strand
CCGGGTCCACCTCTCCTTCCGCCGTCTCCGCGTCCGCCTCGCCGTCGGCGGCGCCCGTCTCCGGGTCCAGTGCGAGCCCCTCGACCTCGCCCGCGCCGACCTCGGCCACCGCCGCCGCCTCCGTGACACCGGAGGTCGTGTACGCGACCACCCCGGTGCCGGGGAAGAACCTCGCCGTCAGCCTCGACCTCGACTGGCAGCAGAAGGGCGAGGCGGTGATGCAGGGGGTCGCGGGTCCCGCCGCGGTCGCGGTCATCCGTCCGTCCACCGGCGGCATCCTCGCCGTGGCGAACTCGCCGGGCAGCGCGGGACAGCCGGACGCGACGTTCGGCCAGTACGCGCCCGGCTCGACGTTCAAGATCGCCACCTCGCTCGCGCTCATCCGCAAGGGGTTCACTGCCGACACGATCCTGAGCTGCACGCCGACCGCGAACGTTGACGGTCAGAAGTTCCACAACTACTCCGACTTCCCGTCCTCGAAGGTCGGCCGGATCCCGCTCAAGGACGCGGTAGCGCAGTCGTGCAACACGGCCTTCATCAACCAGTACGCGACCGTCTCAGGCCCTGAGCTGCAAGCGGCGGCGGCGAGCCTCGGCGTCGGCACCGACTACGACGCGGGCTTCCCGGTCAACTACGGCATCGTGCCGAAGCCGGCATCCAACGCCCAGAAGGCACAGGAGTTCATCGGACAAGGCGGCGTCCTCGCGTCACCGGTGACGATGGCCGGGCTGGCGAGCTCGGTCGCCGTGGGACACACCGTGATCCCGTACCTGGTCGAGTCGACCAAGCCCACCTCGACCGCCGCGCCACTCACGACCGCTGAGGCCCAGACGCTGCAGACGCTCATGCAGTGGACCGTCCAGACCGGCTCGGGCCGCGGACTGACGGGTCTGGCTCTGGGCGCGAAGACGGGCACCGCCGAGTACGGCACAGGCCCGTCGCTTCCCACCCATGCCTGGATGATCTGCTACACGAGCAGCGACATCGCGATCGCCGTCTGGGTCAAGGACGGCAGCTCCGGCTCCGGCACCGCGGGTCCGATCATCAAGTCGCTCCTGGCGTGACGGCCGGGGCAACGGCCTGCGCGACGCTTCACGCCCCCCGCACCTGGCTCACCGCCTCGAGCTCGGCGAGCCGGCGTTCGAGGAACTGGCGCTGTGCGCCGTCGCTGGCGTCGGCGGCCCCGCGATAGGCGCGGATCGCCTCGGGAACGCGTCCGTGCCGGCGCAGCAGGTCCGCCGTCGCCGCGAGCCGCAGCCCGCGCGGCTCGTCGAGACCGCCCAAAGCCTCCAGCCCGGCGTCCAGGCCGGACGCCATGCCGACGGCCACCGCACGGGCGAGCTCGGCGTGGGGGGAGGGTGCGATGCCGACCAGTGCGTCGTACAAGGCGGCCACCCTCGGCCACGGCGTCGACTCCGGCGACGACGCGCTGGCGTGGCAGGCGGCGATCGACGCCTGGAGGAGGTACGGACCGGCGGGGCGTCCCGTGGCGGCACGCAGCCCCGCATCCAGCGCGGCCAGTCCCTGTTCGATCTGCACCGCGTTCCATTGCGTACGGTCCTGCTCCTCCAGCGGTACGAGCGCGCCGTCGGTCGCCACGCGTGCCGCGCGGCGGGAGTCGTGCAGGAGCATCAAGGCGAGCAGGTAATGAACCTCGGACTGGCCGGGCAGCAAGGCCGCCAGCTGCGACGCGAGCCGGATCGCCTCCGCTGACAGGTCGCTGCGGATCGCCGCTCCCGACGTCGGGGCATACCCCTCGGTGAACACGAGGTAGAGCACACCGAGGACACCGTCGAGCCGTTCGGGCAGCTCGTCAGGGGACGGCACGCGGTAGGGGATGCGGGCGTGGGCGACCTTCTGCCGCGCGCGGACGAGGCGCTTCGCCATCGTCGACTCGCTCACCCCGAACGCGGCTGCGACCTCGGCGACCTCGAGCCCGCCGAGCGTACGGAGCGTGAGCGCCACCCGCCCCTCCAGCGGCAGCGCCGGGTGGCAGCAGGTGAACACGAGCCGGAGCCGGTCGTCACTCGTGGCGCCGTCGTCGGCCGGGAGCCCGCCCCAGCCGTCCCATCCGGCCGGTTCCGGCTCCGCGTCCTCCCAGTGACCGGTGGTCGGGTCGCCCGCCACGCGGTGCAGCGCGCGCTGCTCGGCGGCCCGCCGACGGAGTCTGTCGTACGCGGCGTTGCGAGCCGTCGTGCTCAGCCAGGCGCCCGGACGCCTCGGCACCCCGTCGAGCGGCCAGCGACGCGCGGCGGCGGCGAAGGCCTCCGCCGCGCTGTCCTCGGCCAGGGCCCAGTCCCCCGTGACGCGGATCAGCCGCGCGACCACCGCGCCCCACTCGGTCGCGAACGCGGTCTCCAACGCCGCCGAGGCTTCGGGCTCGTCCACGGGCGCTGCCTCACTGCTCCCAGATCGGCCAGCGGGGCCGGATCTCGACCACGCCGAGTCGCGCCGCCGGATGGGCCGCCGCCAACGCGATCGCGGCGTCGAGGTCCGCGACGTCGAGCAGGTCGTAGCCGGCGACCTGCTCCGCCAGCTCTGCGAACGGACCGTGCGTGACGAGCTGCTCGCCGTCGCGGATCCTCACCGTGATCGCCTCGTCGGCGGGACGCAGCCGCGCACCACCGCGCTCGGCCGCACCGGCCAGCTCGATCCAGGCCGCGGGCAGGCCGTCGTCGGCGGGGTCCGGCTCGGGCGCGTCGGGGTCGGTTCCCATGAGCAGTACGTACGAGACCGGCTCGCCGAGGAACGGCTGGTCGTCGAGTGTCCCGTCGAGCAGCTCGAACGGGTGCAGCTCGCGCAGCTCGAGGGCGCCGAACTTCGCCACCGGATGGGTGAGGGCGATCCGTACGGCGGCGTCGGCGGCGTCGACGGTCAGGATGTCGAAGCCGGCGATCTGCTCGGCGATCTCGACGAAGGGACCGTGCGTGACGAGCGTCTTCCCGCCCCGGACCCGGACGCAGGTCGCGTCCTGCGGCGGCCGCAACCGGTCGCCGAACACTCGCTGCCCGTCGGAGGTGGCTTCGACCCAGGCGCTCGGGTCACCCTCCTCGTGCGTCGGGTTCGCGTCCGCCGGGACCCGGACAACCATCAGGTATGTCATGGCTTGCTCCTCTCCATGGCCGACCCGTACGGCCGGCTCACCTGTGCGACGCACGCCCTCGCAGAAAAGGACACTCTGGACGCGATCAGCCTGCCACCGTGTGCCGCAACCGGGCAGGCCCCTGGCGCAGCCGACAGAATGGGGGGCATGACTCTGCTCGTCATCTGGAACTGGCCGGAGACGCCCATCACGCTCACGGTCCTCGTCGTACTGGGCGTCGTCGGGCACGCGCTGATCTCGATGGGCGTCTCACGGGCGACCGCGCTCGCGCTGCACCGGACCGCGCAGCACCAGGCCGGGCAGACGAGCGCCGCCGCGCGCGTGATCGGCCACGCGACAGGCCTTGCCAGCGTGAGGGCCGACCAGCGCACCCGTACGCTCGGCTCTCTCTTGCGCTCCATCTCCGGCGTCGTGATCACGGTGATCGTCATCCTCACGATCCTGTCGATCCTCGGCATCCCCCTGGCACCCCTGCTCGCATCGGCCGGCGTCGGCGGGATCGCGCTCGCGTTCGGCGCCCAGTCGCTGGTCAAGGACTATCTGACAGGCATCTTCATGATCGTCGAGGACCAGTTCGGGGTCGGCGACTTCATCACGATCGGCGACATCTCGGGCACCGTCCAGGAGGTGACCCTGCGGGTGACGAGGATCCAGGACGGGTCAGGGATGATCTGGTACGTCCGGAACGGCGAGGTCCTCAAGGTCGGCAACCTCACCCAGGGACACTCCACCGGTACGGTCGACATCCCGGTGGCCTACGACTCGGACCTGGAGGTCGTCCTCTCGGTCCTTCGTGAGGTCGCGACGGCCATCGGAGACGACCCCGCATTCGCCGACGCCCTCGTGGAGCCACCGACCGTCCTCGGCGTCAACGCCATCAGCGCCGGCGCCCTCACGTTCCAGGTCGTCGTGAAGGCGCACCCCAACCAGCAGTACGGGGCGTTGCGAGCCTTCCGCGAACGCGCCCAGGTCGCGCTGACCGCAGCGGGAGTGAAGGGCCCGGCGATCGAACCCGTCGCGCCGACCGCCTGATCCGTCGCTGCGTGAGGTGCACCGCCACCACTCCCCGACACGTCCACACCAGATGCAGCGGCGCTCCCTGAGGAGGCGAACGGCGTCAGCCGGTCGCCCGTCACGAAGTGCCGGACCGTCGATCGCAGACACTGCCTCTAGGGTGAGCCGCGTGACTACGAGCACCGGGCGCCGCGTCGCCCGCCCGGGCGCCGTATGGCTCGTCCTCGGCAGCATCGCGACCGTGCAGATCGGGGCCGCGATCGCGAAGCACCTGTTCGGTCTGGCCACCCCGACGGGCATCGTCTGGCTCCGGCTCACCTCCGCGGCGGTCGTGCTCCTGGCGTGGTCTCGCCCGAGGCTTCGTGGTCGTACGCGGCAGGACTGGCTTCTGGTCACCGGCTACGCCGCCTCTCTCGCGGGCATGAACTGGTGCATCTACCAGGCGTTCAGCCGCATCCCCGTCGGACTCGCGGTGACGATCGAGTTCCTGGGCCCGCTCACGGTGGCACTCGTCACGAGCCGCGGTGTGCGGGAGGTCGTCTGGGCGCTCCTCGGCGGCACGGGCGTCGTGCTGCTCGGTTTCAGCCCCAACGCCCTGAGCTGGGCCGGCGTGGGGTTCGCGCTGCTCGCCGGGACCGGGTGGGGCCTGTACATCCTGGTCTCGCCCCACCTCGGCCGCCACTGGGACGGCATCGGCGGCCTCGCCGTGGCGCACGGGTTCGGCGCGGTCGCCCTGGCCGTACCGGCGATCCTCCTCGGCGGAACGGCCCTGGCGAACCCCACCGTGATCGGCCTCGGTGTGCTCGTCGGCCTCCTGAGCTCCGTCATCCCGTACAGCCTCGAGCTCAACGCGCTCCGCACGCTCCCGACGCGCGTCTTCTCCGTGCTCATGTCGCTCGAGCCTGCCTTCGCCGCCCTCGCCGCATTCCTCATCCTCGGCGAGCGCCTCACCCTCGTCGACATGGGCGCCATGGGGTGCGTCGTCATCGCCTCGGTGGGCATCACGCGCTCAGCGAGGACCTGACCCGACACAGGTCTCCCGCCGGTGGGGTGCAAGGTCTCTCGCATAGGCGTACACCGCTCCGGGAGAGATCCTGTGCTGCTCCGGGAGAGATCCTGTACGGCCTGCGGCTGATCAGCTCTGCTGGGCTGCCCACCACTCTCGGAGCTCGGACTCGGCGACGTCCGCCGGTACGGGGCCACGGTCGAGACGCCGCTCGAGGAGGAACCTGTAGGCCTTGCCGACCACCGGGCCGGGGCCGACCTCGAGGATGCGCATGATCTCCGTACCGTCCAGGTCGGGGCGCAGGGACTCGAGCTCCTCCGCGGCGGACAGCTCGTCGATGCGCCACTCGAGCTCCTCGTACGCGCGGCGCAGCCGGTCGGCCTTCGCCTGGTTGCGCGTGGTGCAGTCGGAGCGGGTGAGGATGTGGAGGCGCTCGAGCTCAGGGCCGGCGTCGCGCACGTACCGCCGTACGGCCGAGTCGGTCCACGTGCCCTCGCCGTACCCGTGGAACCGCAGGTGGAGCTCCACGAGCACAGCCACTGAGTCGACGATGTCCTTCGAGTAGCGCAGCTCGAGCAGGCGCTTCCGGATCATCTTGGCTCCCACCACGTCGTGATGGTGGAACGAGACCTTGCCGCCCTCCTCGAACCGCCTGGTCCGCGGCTTGCCGATGTCGTGGAGCAGCGCGGCGAGGCGGTTCACGATGTCAGGCGGGTGATGGCGCTCCCGCTCCAGCGCGATGGCCTGGTCGAGCACGATCAGCGAGTGCTCGTACACGTCCTTGTGGCGATGGTGCTCATCGCGCTCCAGCCGTAGCGCCGGCAGCTCGGGGAGGAACTGGTCGGCGAGGCCGGTGTTGACGAGGAGGTCGAGGCCGACCCTCGGCGAGTCGAGCAGCAGCAGCTTCGTGAGCTCGTCCCTGATCCGCTCGGCGGACACGATCTCGAGCCGCGGCGCCAGCTCCGTCATCGAGCGCAGGACGTCGGCCTCGGGCGCGAGCTGGAGCCGTGCTGCGAAGCGTGCCGCGCGCAGCATCCGCAGCGGGTCGTCGCTGAACGAGATGTCCGGCGACGTCGGCGTACGGAGGATGTGGTCGCTCAGGTCGTCGAGACCGTGGTACGGGTCGACGAAGGTCCCGTCGACGACCGAGACGGCCATGGCGTTGACCGTGAAGTCGCGGCGCACGAGGTCGTCGTCGATGGTGTCGCCGAACGCGACGACGGGCTTGCGGGTACCCGGCTCGTACGCGTCGGCGCGATGCGTCGTGATCTCGACCTGCCAGGATCGCTCGCCGTCGCGCAGCATCGTGCCGATGGTGCCGTAGTCGCGGCCCATGTCCCACGTCGTGTGGTTGAGCGTGCGGAGCAGCCTCTCGATGTCGTCGGGAAGAGCGTTCGTCGTGAAGTCGAGGTCCTCGGAGGTCGTGCCCAGCAGCGCGTCCCGTACCGGGCCGCCCACCACGTACAGGCTGAAGCCTGCGGCGGCGAACGTGTCGCCCAGCCGCGCGACCACGGGCAGCCTGGTGAGCGCGACGAGTGCACGCTGCTGGGTCCTTGAGAGGTCGGGCACGTCGGCCGAGTCTACGGAATCGGCTCGGTCCGGGCGACGCCCGCCCGGACCGGCCGGTGGCGCCGGCATCGACCCCCTCGCCGCACCCCGCCCGCTGGGGGTCCCAGCGCTCAAAGTCGGCGCCCGTAGGATGAGCGGGTGATGCGTCCTGACCACCTACCGGCCCCGCGCCGGCGGCGAGACAGGATCGGCGGCGTCCTGCTCCGGGTCGTGTGCGCACTGCTGGTGATGGCCGGAGCGCTGGCCATCCACCCGGTCGCGTACGCCGCGGACACCGCTGTCGACGTCAAGCTCACGACCTCTGAGGTCACCGGTACGGGGCCGGATGCGGTCCTGCACCTGGCCGGGACGCTCACCAACACCGGTACGGCAACGCTGTACACGGTGCAGGTCCTCACGTGGCGAGACACGACACCGATCACCTCGCGAGCCCAGCTGAACGCCGCGCTCGCCGCCTCGCCCACGGCCGTCACCGGGACCCGGCTCACGACGCCGGGCGCGTTCCAGGTGATCACGGGGTCTCCGAAGCCGTGGGAGCCCGGAACGTCGAGCCCGTTCAGCGTGACCTCGAAGCTCAGCGACCTCGGCCTGAGCTCGACGGGCGTCTACCTCGTCGGCGTCCAGGTGCGGGCCGCGATCGACATGTCCGCCACGTACAACACGGTGGGCCGCGCCCGTACGTTCATCACCGTCGGCACTCCCGCCTCGCAGGCGGCGACCAGCACCGTCGTGATGCTCAGCTCGGCCCCGTCATTCCTCGGCAGCGGCCTGCTCAGCGACGACCACCTGTCCGGCGAGCTCACCGGTCGTCTGCTGACGCTCCTGCGCTACGCGCACCGGCCCGGCGTCACGTACGCCATCGACCCGCTCCTGTACCGCGAGGTGTCGATGATGGCTGCCGGGTACGAGGTCGGCACGACCACCGCGCACTCCCCGGGCACCGGCACCGCGGCCGCCGTCGAATGGCTCGCGGAGTTCGCGAGCCTCCCCAGCGGGTACAGGCTCCCGTACGGCAGTCCCGACCTGGCCCTCATGGCCGAGACCGGCGACACGTCGACGCTGGACCTCACGACGCAGGCAGCTGCCCAGGTCACCGACATCGCCAAGCTCCCGCTGCTTGTCGCAGCGGCGAACTACGGGACCGACGATCGCTTCCTCGCCGCCGTCGCCCGGCTGAAGCCGGCGGTCATCCTGGCCGCGACGAAGCCCGCGGGCCAGAGCCTCACGTCGTCTGCCGGCACCATCGTCAGCGTCGACCCGTCGGCGTTCGCCGGGGGTCCGGGGCCGGATGAGACCGACACACCGCTCCAGCACCTCGCGCGGTTCCGCGCGGAGAGCTTCCTCGCTGCCATGAACCCCGACCAGGGGAACGTACGGGTCGTGGCGACGGAGGCCGACGCCGCGCTCGACGCCAACGTGAACGCGTGGGAGACGCGAGTCCCGCTCACCCAGCTCCAGGTGGCGGCTGCGCCCTGGTCCGCCGGCGTCGCCTCGCAGCCGGCAGCCGGCGTGCGCGGAAGCTCACTCGAGCGTGTCATCACCGACGGCGCGGCCCGCATCGTCGGCTTCACCAGCCTCGCGGGTGACCCGGCCGCGGGCGACGTGCTGCGTGCGGAGTTCCTGCCGCCGGTCCTGTCCACGGAGTGGGGCAGCGACGGGCAGGCGAGCGCATACCTCACCTCGGCGCTCGCGCCGTACGGGGTGAGCTCGTCCGCCGTCCAGTTGAGCGTGGCCGAGCACGTCGTCATGACGTCCCGGAACACGCAGTTCCCCGTGACCGTGCACAACACCTTGGACTACCCGGTCAAGGTGAAGGTCGTGGTCACCACGTCCAACGAGAACCGGCTCAGTGTCCCCGCCTCGAACCTCGTCACGATCGGCGCCGGCGAGTCCGTGACCGTGAACGTCAGCCCGCGGGCGACCGTCAACGGATCCGTGGATGCTGTCGTCCATCTCTTCACCGAAGCGGGCAACGAGGTCGGCGCGCCGCAGCCTTTCGTGATCGAGGCCACGGAGACGGGCAGAGTGGCATGGGTCATCGTGATCGCCTCGGGGGTCGTCCTGGCGGCGATGACGGTGCTACGCATCCGGCAGGTGGCGCGGGCTCCGCGCCGGAAGGAGGGCGCGTGACCAACGACGGTTTCCGTCCTGGGCCCCTGTCCCCTGCCGATGACGACGAACCCATCTTCTGGACCCGCTTCGGCAAGGTCGAGGAGGACGAGCCCGTACGCGAGCGCACCGAGCACAGCGCGGGCTGGTTCCGGCGTCGAGCCGCGCAGCCACCCGCCGGTGACCCCGCGGCCGCTCCTGGCTTCGGCACCTCCGTACCGGCGTTCCGTACTGAGCGGGAGGAGGACGCGGCTGCTGCGCCCGTCTCCGAGCCGTCACCGGTACCGGACGCCGAGCAGACGCACCTGAGGCAGCGGCCTGTACCGCCGATCCCGATGCTGCAACCCGAGCCGGTCGTCGATCACGGCCGCGACGAGGCCGCCACGACCACGACGTTCGCGGCCGAGACCGCACGTACGGTCGGCTTCGACGCGCTGCCCGGCGACGACGGCGCACCGACGACGACGTTCCGAGCCCAGAGGCCCGACCGCGGCATAGGCCGGCTGC
>DAIEHO010000065.1 GCA_027353565.1 Propionibacteriaceae bacterium | reverse complement strand
CGATCATGATCGTGGTCGTACTCATGAGCGCGATCTGGCGCTACGCGAACACCGGGTTCGCGGCCGATGAGCCGGCGACGTCGTGGAACCAGGTCGAGCGGCCGGACACCACAGCCACCGTCTCGACGTCACCGTCCGGATCCGTCCCGACCAGCGCCGGCACCGATCGGTCGTCGCCGTCGGACTCGGCGACCACAGCCGAGGGAACCGCCCAGGCCGCGACGGGACCCCAGGTTCCTGACGTCCTGAAGGCGAACGCGATCTATGGCTCCGCCATCACCGGGGCCTGCCCCCCCGTGGCCACGCCGACGACCGCGGACGACGCACGCGCCGCCCTGAGCGCCTACGTCGACTGCATGAACAGCGTCTGGGGTCCGGTCCTCGACTCGGTCGGGACCCGGTTCAGGCCGGCCGGCATCTCCTTCTACGTCGGCACGGTCGTGACCGCGTGCGCGACCCTGAACCCCACCGACCCCGTCAGCGCGACCTACTGCCCGATCGACGCGACGATCTACGTCTCGCCCAGCGGCGTCTCGAGCACGATGGGAAGTCGGTTCTTCGGCTCGGAGCTCGTCACGCACGAGTACGCCCACCACGTGCAGTCGCTGTCGCAGATCCTCGCGGCGGCAGGCGAACAGGGATGGAGCGACAACGAGTACAGCCGGCGCGTCCAGCTCCAGGCTCATTGCCTGTCGTTCGCGGTGCTCACGCACGTCGGCGGCTTCGCCCCGGACGTCAGCGCGTTCCGCATGGGCTGGCAGGCCACCCCCGGCAGCGCCACGTACGGCTCTACCGCGTCGATCCAGTACTGGGGCGAGAAGGGGCTCTCCGCCGCGACCGTGGGCGCCTGCGACACGTTCAGCGTGTCGCCCGACCTCGTCGCCTGAGCGCGACACGATCAGCGGGGGTGGTCAGGCCTCTCCACCCGCTGACGTCTCGACCTGCTGCTCCGGTGCCCAGTGCAGCCAGATCGCGCCGAGCGCGGGGACCGCGACCGTGGCGCTCGCGTCGAACCCGCGCAGCGGCACCTCGTACGCGGTGACCTGGCCCATGTTGCCGTAGGTGTTCGTGCCGTCGTAGACGGTCGAGTCGGTGTTGAGGATCTCCGTCCAGACACCCGCCTGGGGCAGGCCGATCGAGTACGTGGCGTGTGGCTGCGCCGAGAAGTTGACCACGCAGGCCACCAGGTCGCCCTTGTCGTCGCTGCGCACCCAGCTGAACATGTTGGCAGCCGCGTCGTCGGCGTTCAGCCACTGGAACCCCTTCGGGTCGCTGTCGAGCGTCCACAGGGCGGGGTGCTCCCGGTACACGTGGTTGAGGTCCTTGAACAGCCGCTGCAGGCCGTGGTGACCCCACAGCTCCGACACCCACCACTCCAGGCTCACCGACTCGTTGAACTCGCGTCGCTGACCGAACTCACAGCCCATGAAGATCAGCTGCTTGCCCGGGAAGGCCCACATGAACGCGTAGAACGCGCGGAGGGTCGCGAACTTGCGCCAGTCGTCCTGCCCGATCTTGTTGACCATCGAGCCCTTGCCGTGGACGACCTCGTCATGGCTGATCGGCAGCATGAAGTTCTCGGAGTACGCGTAGACCATCGCGAAGGTCATGAGGTTGTGGTGGTACTGGCGGTAGACCGGGTCGAGCTGCAGGTAGCGCAGCGAGTCGTTCATCCAGCCCATGTTCCACTTGAAGCCGAAGCCGAGTCCCCCCTGGTGGACCGGGCGGGTGATCCCCGCGAACGAGGTGGACTCCTCGGCGATCATCATGACGCCCGGCTCCCGCTCGTACAGGTGCTTGTTGACGTAGCGGAGGAAGTCGATCGCTGCGAGGTTCTCGTTGCCGCCGAACTCGTTCGGCACCCACTCGCCGGGCTGGCGGGAGTAGTCGAGGTAGAGCATCGACGCGACGGCGTCGACGCGCAGTCCGTCGATGTGGAACTCCTTGATCCAGTACAGCGCGTTCGAGACGAGGAACGACTTCACCTCGTTGCGGCCGTAGTTGAAGATGTACGTGCCCCAGTCCATGTGCTCGCCCTGGCGGGGGTCCTCGTGCTCGTACAGGGCGGTGCCGTCGAAGCGGCCCAGCGCCCAGTCGTCCTTGGGGAAGTGGCCGGGAACCCAGTCCATGATCACGCCGATGCCGGCCTGGTGCAGCCGGTCGATGAGGTAACGCAGCTCGTCGGGGCGCCCGAACCGGGAGGTGGGGGAGAAGTAGCCGGTGACCTGGTAGCCCCAGCTCGGCTCGAACGGGTGCTCCGCCAGAGGCATGAACTCGACGTGCGTGTAGCCCTGCCACGTGACGTACTCGACGAGCTCGTCGGCGAGCTCGAGGTAGGTCTTGCCTCGTCGCCACCCCCCCACGTGCACCTCGTACACGCTGATGGGCGACACGTGGGCCTGCCACTCGGCGCGCTTCGCCATCCACGCGTCGTCGTCCCAGATGTAGGCGGACTGGTAGACGATGCTCGCGTTCCCGGGAGCCATCTCCGAGAACTGCGCCATCGGGTCGACCTTCTCGCGCCACACGCCGTCGGGACCCTGGATGCGGAACTTGTAGAGGGTGCCGGTGCCCCGAGCCTCGATGAACCGGGACCAGACGCCGCTGCCCGGGATCAGGACCATGTCGTCACCGGACCAGAAGTTGAAGTCCCCGATCACCTGGACCCGTTGTGCGTTCGGCGCCCAGACCGCGAAACGGGTGCCGTGGATCCGCTCGCCGGAGTCGTGGTCGTACACGGACGTCTCGTGGGCACCGAGCCTCTTCCACAGTTCGGTGTCGCCGCCGCTGTGGAAACCTTCGAGGTCCCAACCAGTCAGTTCGCCGCCGAGGTCATAGGTGGGCATGTGGCTGCTTCCCTCCGTCAGGGGTGACCGATGAGGTCACGTGTTGGATCGCGCGGAGTGGGATGGACACCCAGTCCGGTCGGTTACGCGTCTCGTAGACCACTTCGTACGCCGCCTTGTCCGCCTCGTACGCGCTCAGCAGGTCCTCGTCGACCTGCCTGTGACCGCCACAATAGGCCCCGAGAAAGGCTTCACGTGTGACAGACAGCCAGTTGA
>DAIEHO010000202.1 GCA_027353565.1 Propionibacteriaceae bacterium | reverse complement strand
GATGGACGGTCCGGACGGGCGCGACGGCCTTCCCGTACGCCTCGCGGGTCAAGATCCGGTCAGGCAAGGCGGAACACCTGTCTCGGCTGAACGGCGACGAGGTCGTGGATGATCTCCAGGGCCTCGTCGGTCTCGAGGCGGTGCTCCACGACGAGGTCGGCGAGGTGGACGCTGTCGATCCGGCGGGACATGTCGTGGCGGGCCGGGATGGACAGGAACGCCCGGGTGTCATCGATCATGCCGGACGTCTTCGTGAACCCGGCCGGTTCGGTGATCGCCTTGCGGAACCGCTTGATGGCGTCCGGCGCGTCGACGAACCACCACGGCACGCCCACGAACATCGAGGGGTAGAACCCGGCCAGCGGGCCGAGCTCGCGGCCGTAGATCGTCTCGTCCATCGTGAACACGACGAGGCGGAACGTGGGGTTCGTGCCGAACGCGTCGCCTCGACCGTCATGGGGATGTCCGCGCCCACGTCCGGCCCGTACGTGAGGTAGGTCTCCGTGTGGTGGTTCCGGTACGACGCGGGGTGGAGCGTCATGACGAGGCCGTCCTCGGATGCCATACGCGCCATCTCGAACAACATCGTGCGTCGCAGTGCGTCGCCCTCGGCGGACGTGATCTGCCCGGCGCGCGCCTTGCGGTAGACGCGGCTCGCCTCATCCGCCGGCAGCGGCGTGGTGTCGAGGTCGAGGTGCGCGTGGTCGCTGGAGACGGCACCGTTCGCCTTGAAGTACGCGCGGCGGTTCTCCATCGCCGTGATCCAGCCCTCGTACGTGTCGGTCTCGACCCCGGACACGGCCGCCAGGTTGTCGACGAGCGCGGTCCACCCGTCGCGGGCGGGTTCCAGGTAGCGGTCGGGGCGGAACGTCGGGGCCACGCGGCGGGTGAAGGTGGGGTCGGCGGCGAGCCGCTGGTGGTAGTCGAGCGTGTCGCAGGGGTCGTCCGTCGTCGCGATGAACTCGATGTCGAACCGGTCCAGGAGCTGCCGGGGCCGGAAGTCGGGCTCGGCCAGCGTTGCGGCGATCTTGTCGTAGATCGCATCGGCGGTCTCCGCCGAGGGCCGTACGTCGACGCCGAAGATGTCGACGAGCTCCGACTCCATCCAGTAGCGGACCGGCGTGCCTCGGAAGACGTGCCAGTGGCTGCAGAACGTACGCCAGGCGGCACGCGCCTCGTCGTCGCTCAGCGTGACCTTGCCCGGCGGGACACCGAGCGACGACAGCGTCACACCGTGCGCGTGGAGAAGGCGGTTGATGTAGTGGTCGGGGCTCAGGAGCAGGCTCGTGGGGTCGGTCCACGGCGTGTTGTCGGCGATCCACTGCGGCGGTACATGGCCGTGGGGGGAGATGATGGGAAGGTCCTTGACCGTCTCGTACAGCTGGCGCGCGAGGTCGCGCGTCGTGGTCTCAGCGGGGAAGAGTCGGTCGGGATGCAGCGTCAGCGCGGGCATGGAGCCATCTTCGCGTGGCAACACTCGGCGGCAACAACCTTGCAGAAGATTGCCCGTTGTACGGTCGAGTGCAACAAGGAGGACCAGTGACGACATCCATTCCCGTCGAGGTCATCGGCGGAGCACACCAGCACCTCACCGACGGGGAGCTGGCGGAGTTCGTACGTCGCAACCTCGAACCCCTGCCGCTCGACGGCAAGGACGTCGTGCTGGTCGTGCCGGACGGCACGCGCAGCATGCCGCTCCCGCTCGTCATGGGCATCGTGCACACGGCCCTCATCGGCCGCGTGAAGAAGCTGACCGCCGTGATCGCGCTCGGCACCCACTCGTACATGGAACCCCACGAGATCGAGCGCATGTTCGGCGCGGCGCCGGGAGGGTTGGAGGCGCTCTATCCGGGCCTCGAGATCGTCAACCACGAGTGGGCGAACCACAGCGAGATCGTGTCGGTCGGGCGGCTGAGCGCCGACCAGATCCGCGAGCTGAGCCTGGGAGCGATGAGCGAAGCGGTCGACGTGGACATCAACCGGCGGATCGTCGAGAGCGACTACGCGATCGTCATCGGCCCGGTGTTCCCGCACGAGGTCGTCGGCATCTCCGGGGGCAACAAGTACTTCATCCCCGGGTGCGCGACCCACGACATCATCGACCTCTCCCACTGGGTCGGCGCCCTGATCGGGGTCGAGAAGATGATCGGGGTCACGGGCGTCACGCCCGTACGCGCGATCATCAACGCCGGCAGCGAGCTGATCCCCACCGAGCGGCTCGCCCTGTGCCTGGTGGTCGAGTCAGGCACGGGCCTGCTGGAGGCCGCCGCGTTCGGGACCTCGGAAGACGCCTGGACCGCCACGGCCGAGATCGCCGCGGAGAGCCACATCGTCTACACCGACACCCCTTACCGGAAGTTCCTCGCCATCATGCCGACCCGGTACGAGGACATCTGGACCGCCGCGAAGGGCTGCTACAAGGCCCAGCCGGCCATGGCCGACGGGGGCGAGGTCGTCATCTACGCGCCGCACGTCGTCGAGATCTCCGAGACGCACCACGAGATCCACGACATCGGCTACCACTGCATCGACTACTTCACCAAGCAGTGGGACCGCTACCAGGACGTCCCGAAGGGCGTGCTCGCGCACTCCACGCACGTGAGAGGCGCCGGCACGTACGACCCCGCGACCGGTGTGGAGACCAACCGCATCACCGTCACGTTGGCGACCGGCATCCCCCGCGAGGTGTGCGAGTCGGTCAACCTGGGCTACCTCGACCCGGCCAGCATCGACATCGACGCCTGGAAGGCCGACCCCGATGTCATGGTCGTCGAGAACGCCGGCGAGGTGCTGTACAGACTGCGCTGATCAGGCGCGGGGTGCGCCCGTGGACTCGCGGACGATCAGCCGTACGGGCACCAGGGTCGGCGCGTCGCCGCGAGGCCTGGCGCCACCGATCATCGCCAGCACCTGCCGGATCGCGGTCTCGCCGATCGTCGTCAGCGGCGCCGCGACGGTCGTCAGCCGAGGCGTGACGAGGTCCGACGCGAACGTGTTGTCGAAGCCGACGACGCTGATGTCCTGCGGGACCCGTACGCCGCGCGCCCTGAGCCCGCGCATCAGACCCATCGCCATGACGTCGTTGTAGCAGACCACGGCACGTACGCCTCGCGAGACGACCTCGTCGGCGGCGTGGTGGCCGCCCTCGACGGTCGGTACCGCCGGCGTCAGGCGCGTCTCCCGCAACCCGAGCTCCGCGGCGGCCTCGCGCATCGCGAGCCAGCGGATGCCGTTCATCCAGGACGCCTCCGGCCCCGGAAGGTAGTGGATGTGGCGATGCCCCAGCGTCGCGAGGTGCTCGACCGCGCGCCGCATGCCCCGCGGCGAGTCGGGGATGACGCACGCCAGGCCGCCGACCTGACGGTTCAGCACGACGACGGGTGTGCTCTTCGACACGCTGCGCAGGACGGTGTCGGACGTACGGGTCGAGGCGATGACCATGCCGGAGACCAGGGGAAGCACGCGCGCGAGGTTCTGACGCTCGATCGTCTCGGACTCCTGCGCGTCGATGAGCAGGAGCGTGTACCCGGCGCGCGCCGCCGCCCACTCCGCGCCGCGGAGGATGCCGAAGTAGAACGGGTTCGTGACATCAGCCGTCGCCAGCGCGATCAGCTTGTTGTTCTGGGGCGCTGTGGGCCGGAAGACGCCGTCCACGCGGTAGCCGAGCTGGGCGGCCACCTCGCGAACATGGTCAGCAGTACGAACGGAGACGCGGCCCGGTCTGGAGAACGTCCGCGACACCGTCGAAGGACTCACCCCGGCTGCGTCAGCCACCTCGTAGATCGTCGCCGGTCGTCCCGGGTCGTTCGTGTCATCGGCGGCCACGCTGGGCAGTCTATGACACGGCAACTCGCGGCAACAGGCGACCAGGATCACCGGTTCACCATGTCCACCGGGTGGATCCGTGCTTCTTCTGGCCGACTGGTCGTGAGGTGCACCGACTCGACCACTCACCATTGGTGAGCCGGCGCCAGCCCGACAGCCCATGGAACAGCGGAAACTGGTCGCAACATCCGCGTGCTCCCTGGGCCGACGCGACAGACTGTGAGCGAGATCAGCAGCTGGCCAGCTCCGCGCGGTACCGCCCGGTTCCGTCAGCGTGGAATCATTCGAGAACCTGCAAGCACGAGGAGTGCAATGAGCGACACGACCGCGACCGCCCAGATCGGCGTCATCGGCATGGCCGTCATGGGATCCAACCTGGCGCGCAACTTCGCCCACCACGGCTACCGGACCGCGATCTTCAACCGTACGTACGCGAAAACCGCCGACGTGCTCAGGGACTTCCCCGAGGAGGGCTTCATCGGCTCCGAGAAGCTCGAGGACTTCGTCGCGAGCCTCGAGAAGCCGCGCCGGATCATCCTCATGGTCAAGGCCGGTCCCGCGACCGACGCGACCATCGACTCCCTCGTACCGCTGCTCGAGCCTGGTGACATCGTCATCGACGGCGGCAACTCGTTCTTCCAGGACACGCGGCGGCGCGAGGCCGCCCTGCGCGAGCACGACCTCCACTTCGTCGGCTGCGGCATCTCCGGTGGCGAGACGGGTGCCCTCGAGGGCCCCTCGGTGATGCCCGGCGGCTCCGAGCACGCCTACACCTACGTGGGCAAGATGCTCGAGGACATCTCGGCGAAGGTCGGCCCGAACGCCGACGAGCCGTGCTGCACGTACATCGGCACCGACGGTGCGGGCCACTTCGTGAAGATGGTCCACAACGGCATCGAGTACGCCGACATGCAGTTCATCGGCGAGGCGTACGAGCTGCTCAAGGGCGTCGGCCTGTCCGCGGCCGAGGCCGCCGACGTCTTCGCCCAGTGGAACACGGGAGACCTCGACTCCTACCTGATCGAGATCACGTCCGAGGTTCTGCGCCAGGTGGACGCCAAGACCGGCAAGCCGCTCGTCGACGTCATCGTCGACGCCGCGGGGATGAAGGGAACGGGGACGTGGACCGTCCAGGAGGCGCTGCGACTCGGCGTCCCTGTCGACTCGATCTCCGAGGCGGTGTTCGCCCGCGCTGTCTCCTCCAGCCCCGAGCTGCGCATGGCCGGGCAGGCCGCGCTCAGCGGGCCGTCCGGCATCGCCGGCGGCGAGAAGGACGCGCTCGTGGAAGACATCCGTCAGGCGCTGTGGTCGGCGAAGGTCGTGGCGTACGCCCAGGGCCTGCACCTCATCAAGTCCGGCGCCGCCGAGTACGGCTGGGACATCGACGTCGCCGCGTGCGCCCGCATCTGGCGCGGCGGCTGCATCATCCGCGCCAAGCTGCTCGACCGCATCTCCAACGAGTACGCGGCGAACAACCTCGTCACCCTCCTCGAGGCGCCGACGATCAAGGCGGAGCTCGCCAAGTCGCAGGACGCGTGGCGTCGGGTCGTCACCCACGCGATCAACGGCGGTGTGCCGGTGCCCGGGTTCTCGTCGGCGCTCGCCTACTACGACGCCGTACGAGCCCCCCGCCTCAACGCCGCGCTCACCCAGGGGCTCCGCGACTTCTTCGGCGCGCACACGTACAAGCGGGTCGACTCCGACGGGACGTTCCACACGCTGTGGTCGGGCGACCGCAGCGAGATCGACGCCGTCGACGCGCACTGAGTCCGCCCCACGTGCCCGGCTGACGCCGGGTACGTCAGGGATCGGCTCAACCGAGGGGAACCCATGTCCGTGACCGGTGCGCTCGACGCAGCGGGGATCCCGTACGTCGTCCACACGCATCCACCCATCCGGGTCGAGGCCGACCTGCACCTGACCGGCCTCGACTTCCAGGCCTCGGTGAAGACGTTGGCGTTCGAGCTGCCCGACGGACGCCTCGCGCTCGTGGCCGTCCCAGGGCCCGCGAAGGTCCAGTACGGCGCCATCGCACGGGCACTAGGGGTTTCGCGGTCCGCGCTGCGACCGGCGGACGAGCACCGGGTCGTCGCCCTCGGGATGGAGCCCGGTGGCGTCAGCCCGATCTGCCCGGATACCAGCGTCGTCGTGGTCCTGGACGTGGCGATCGTCGGGATGGGCACGGTCTACTGCGGGGGTGGGACAAGCACCACGACGATCGAGATCGACGCCGACGCGATCGCGCGGGTGGCCGCTTCGACGGTCATCGCACCTGTCACCAAGGAGTGACGACCCCCTAGTATTATCTTGACGTCAAGGTATCTAGGAGCCCGATGGATCCCGAGCTGCGTGCACTGCTGCGTCGGTTGCTGCTACCCGTGTACCTGCCGACCATGCTGTACGCGGGCGGAGCGGCCGCGATCATCCCCGTCATCCCCCTCGTGGGGTTGCGGCTGGGGATGAGCGTGCCCCAGGTGGCCCTTCTCGGCACGCTCGCCGGGGTCCTCACCGTGATCGGCCCGATCCCCACGGGTCGGCTCGTCCATCGCGTCGGCGAACGGTCGGCGCTGATCCTGGGTGGTCTGGTCGCGATCGTGTCCATCATCGCCTGCCTGGTCGCAGCGATGGCCGCCACCGGCACGTGGCGGCTCCTGCTCTTCGCCGCGGCGATCCTCGTCATGTCGGTCGGTGACCTGACGTGGGACCTCGGGCGCCAGACGTATCTCGCCGACGAGGTCCCCGCCCAGCTCCGCGCCCGGGCGATGTCGCTCTTCGGGGGCATGATGCGCGTCGGCCGCATCATCGGGCCTCTGGTGGGCGCGGGCGTCATCGCCCTGTTCGGAGCCCCGGCCGCCTTCGTCGTCCACCTTGTCGCCGCATGTCTCAGCCTCGTGCTCGTCACCAGGTACGTGACCCCGCATCGGCTCGTTGCTCCGGGCCGGGGCCCGGCGGACTCCCCCGCCCCCGCCTCGCGTCGTGAGGTGCTGACGCCCATCCTGCTGGTCGGAACCGCGGCGCTGGTCCTCACCGCGGCGCGGACCAACCGGGACCTGCTCCTCCCGTTGGTCGGCCACTACTACGGCTACCACGAGTCACTGGTCTCGCTCGTGTTCGCCGTCGCGTCAGCCGCGGAGCTCGTCCTCGTGCTGCCTGCGGGCACGGTCATGGACCGGTACGGGCGGGCGGCGGTGCTGGTGCCGTGCCTTGCCGTGATGGGCATCGCGTTCGCGATCACCCCGATCGCCCGCACCGTGGGCGGCTTCTTCCTCTTCGGTGGCCTTCTCGCCCTCGGCAACGGACTCGGGGCGGGCATCAACAAGACCCTCTCCGCCGACGTCACCCCTGCCGTCGGGCGCGCGCGCTGGATGGGGCTGTGGAACAGCGTCTCCGGGGCGGGCAGCCTGGTGGGACCGGCGATGGTGTCGGTGATCAGCGCCGTGTCGACGGTCGTCACGGCCAGCGTCGCCACCGGGGTCCTCGGTCTCGTCGGTGCCGGGTGGGCCGCCTGGTGGCTGCCGCGGCTCGTACCCCGGACGCGCCGAAGCCGGCCGCCGGCCACCTAGGGCCTACGCGGGTGCTAGGCCGTGGTCAGGTACGGAGCCAGCGCCACGATCATGAGGATGAACGCGACGATCGGGGCGAGCACGCCCAGGATGATCGTCACCACCCCGAGGCCCCTGCCACGCCTGGTGGCGACGGCCACGATGCCCAGGATCCAGCCGATGAACCCGAGCAGCCCGCTCCCGTCGACGAGCAGGGTCCAGATCCCGCCCAGCTGGCTCAGGACCGCTTGCTGAAGCTCGGTCTGGTTGCTCGGGTCGATGCTGCCGCCCGCGATCAGCTGTCCCACGACGGTCCCGATGTGCCACAGGGACCCACCCAGCACGACTCCGCAGATCACGACCAGTGCCAGGCTCAAGGCTCCCAACACCGACGAGCGCTTCGCAGGGGCCGGGGCCGCACCGTACGCTTCCATGGCCGTCGGGGCGAACCCCTGGACGGGCTGGCCGTACGCCTGGCCGGGCGCCTGCTGCGTGGGATAGCCCCCATAGGGCTGATGCTGTCCGTACTGCTGTGGCGGACCGTACGACGGTGTCGTGAACTGCTGACCGTACGACGGTGTCGTGGGCTGGGTCTGCCCGTACGGCTGGGGCTGCCCACTCGGCGAGATCGTGGGCTGCTGACCGTAGGACGGTGTCGGGGGCTGCTGCCCGTAAGGCTGGGTCTCGGGCTGCTGACCGTAGGGCTGCGTCTCGGGCTGCTGACCGTACGACGGTGTCGCGGGCTGCTCACCGTACGGCTGGGTCGCAGGCCGCTGGGGGGGGTACCCGTACGGCTGGTCGGGCGGCGGCGTCTGACCGTAGCCGGGTCCTGGGTTCTGCGACATGATCGGCCTCTCGAACGTGCGTGGTCCAACTCTGTCACGTGAACCGTGCGCGTGGTGCGAGCGCGCTGGAGGAATCGCGGGTGTCAGCCCATCGACACGAGCAGCACCGAGCCGAACGTCATCGTGAGGGCCCCGGCCGCGACTCCGAGGGCGATGGCCGCGACCCCGAAAGGCCGCCCGCGGTCGGTCACTACGGCCACGATGCCGACGACCTATCCCACCAGACCCATGGCCACGCTCAACACCAGGAGCGGCACGAAGCCGGCACCGGTGCCCACGTCGGCACTCACCGGTCCGATGGAGTCCGATGAGGACCACATGCTCACCATCGCACCGGATCCGAACAGGAACGCCACGATGCGCACGACGAGGTCGACTCCGACCAGGGCAAACCCGAAGGCACCGAGCGTCGCGCTCTTCCTCGTCCGCGCATTGTGGACCGGACCGTAGCCGACGGCGCTCGGATGGCCGTTGTCGGCAGGTCCTGCGTAGTGCGACATGGGGGCCTTTCCGCAGCAGGTGAGACACCTTTGCACCTGGGGCGCTGCGGCGGGTCGAGCGTGGCGATCCTCTCCTCATGCGCGCTTCGAGGCGATAGGCTCGTCCGGCGATTGGAAGGATCAAAAGAAATGGCGCACGTTCCTTCGCCGAACTTTGCCGACCCGGACTGGTGGCGGCACTCGGTGGTCTACCAGATCTACCCGCGCTCGTTCCACGACGGCGACGGCGACGGTTCGGGGGACCTGCTCGGCATGTCCCACGCGCTCGGCTACCTCGCGTCACTCGGCGTCGACGCCGTGTGGGTGAGCCCCTGGTACCCGTCGCCCCTCGCCGACGGCGGCTACGACGTGGCGGACTACTGCGGGATCGACCCCCTCTACGGAACGCTCGACGACGCCGCTCTCTTCGTCAACGAGGCCCATGGTCTCGGGCTCCGGGTCTTCATCGACCTCGTACCGAACCACGCCTCGAGCGACCATCCTCTGTTCCAGGCCGCGCTGGCCGCCGGACCCGGCTCTCCGGAGCGGGCACGGTTCATCTTCCGCGACGGCCGCGGACCCTCCGGCGACGAGCCGCCGACCAACTGGGG